>NZ_JCAKFQ010000006.1:0-249170 GCF_059509875.1 Halomonas sp. LMYGS-3
GGCCTGCATGGGCGGCTGGGGATCGATCTTCATGACCGTGGCCCCCGACGGCGCGGTGCTGCCGTGCCACAGTGCCCGGCTCCTGCCGATGGCCTTCCCCAACGTGCGCGAGCAGCCGCTGCGCGAGATCTGGTACGACAGCGCCGCCTTCAACCGCTACCGCGGCGAGGCCTGGATGGTCGAGCCGTGCCGCAGCTGCGACGAGCGCCACCGGGACCACGGCGGCTGCCGCTGCCAGGCCTACCTGCTGACCGGCGATCCCGCCGCCGCCGACCCGGTGTGCGACCTGTCGCCGGAGCACCACCGGATCGAGGCCGCGCGTGCCGAGGCCGCCGACGACAGCCGCCCGCTGACAGCGCTGACGCCGCGCAACGCGCGCGAGTCGCGGGTGTTCTGTCGCGGCTGACCGCGCCGGGGTGAACGCAGCAATGTTGCTGGACGGCAACGCACTTGTGTCGCTGCGACACAATCCCCCCCTTGTGGCTCACCTAGACTGACATCACCGCCAGCATGATCGTGACGACACCCGACAACGGATAGTCACAACAACACCCCGGGGGGAGTCCATATGAAATCACGCGCCGCCGTCGCCCTGGCCGCGGGCCAGCCGCTGGAGCTGACCGAGATCGACGTCGAGGGGCCCAAGGCCGGCGAGGTGCTGGTGCGCATCGCGGCCACCAGCGTCTGCCACACCGACGCCTTCACCCTCTCCGGGGCCGACCCGGAGGGCAACTTCCCGGCGGTGCTGGGCCACGAGGGGGCCGGCATCGTCGAGGAGGTGGGGCCCGGCGTCACCAGCCTGCGCCCCGGCGACCACGTCATCCCGCTGTATACCGCCGAGTGCGGCCAGTGCAAGTTCTGCCTCTCCGGCAAGACCAACCTCTGCGGCAGCGTGCGCGCCACCCAGGGCAAGGGGGTGATGCCCGACGGCACTTCGCGCTTCTCGCTCGACGGCCAGATGCTGCACCACTACATGGGCACCTCCACCTTCTCGGAGTACACCGTGCTGCCCGAGGTGTCGCTGGCGGTGGTCTCGAAGGAGGCGCCGCTGGACAAGATCTGCCTGCTCGGCTGCGGGGTGACCACCGGCATCGGCGCGGTGATGAACACCGCCAAGGTCGAGCCGGGCTCGACCGTCGCCGTGTTCGGCCTGGGCGCCATCGGGCTGGCGGTGATCCAGGGGGCGGTGATGGCCAAGGCCTCGCGGATCATCGCCATCGACGTCAACCCCGACAAGTTCGCACTGGCCAAGCAGTTCGGCGCCACCGAGTTCGTCAATCCCAAGGACCATGGCGACCCGATCCAGCAGGTGATCGTCGACCTGACCGACGGCGGGGTCGACTACTCCTTCGAGTGCATCGGCAACGTCAACGTGATGCGCTCGGCGCTGGAGTGCTGCCACAAGGGCTGGGGCGAGTCGGTGATCATCGGCGTGGCCGGGGCCGGCGAGGAGATCTGCACGCGGCCGTTCCAGCTGGTGACGGGGCGGGTGTGGAAGGGGTCGGCGTTCGGCGGGGTCAAGGGCCGCACCGAGCTGCCGGGCTACGTGGAGCGCTACATGAACGGCGAGATCAACATCGACGACTTCATCACCCACGACCTGCCCTTCGAGCAGATCAACGAGGCCTTCGAGCTGCTGCACGCGGGCAAGAGTATCCGGACGGTGCTTCACTACTGAGGGCTGCATGACTGACTGATACCGCCTGATCACAACGACGCAGGTGATCACCATGCTGACAAGACTACAAGAGGAGCGGAAGCCCATGAGCCTGATGGATACCCTGAAGCGCTGGTTCGGCGGCCAGGGGGCGACACCCTCCACCACTCATCAGCAGAGCCGTGACCGGCCGGCGAATCCCCCACCGGCATCTTCCGCAGCAGCCACCCCCCAGGGAGCAACGACCATGAGCGACATCAGGATCCATCCCGCCGTGGACAACGGCGTGCGTGCCGGTAGCGACAGCTTCAATGGCGGCACCCTGCGCTGCCATTGCCCCGACAACAAGGTCGAAGTGACCGTCGACGCCCAGTGCGCCCACAACCATGTCTGTGGTTGCACCAAGTGCTGGAAACCCGAGGGTGCCTTGTTCTCGATGGTCGCCGTGGTGCCGCGCGACAAGCTCAGAGTGACCGCCAACGAGGACAAGCTCGAGGTCGTCGACCCCTCCGCCGCCATCCAGCGCCACGCCTGCAAGGGCTGCGGGGTTCACATGTTCGGCCGCATCGAGAACACCGACCACCCCTTCCACGGCCTGGACTTCATCCACACCGAGCTCTCGGACGACAGCGGCTGGGCGGCACCGGAGTTCGCCGCCTTCGTCTCCTCGATCATCGAATCCGGCGCCAACCCCGACAACATGGACAAGGTCCGCGGCCGGCTCAAGGAGCTGGGGCTGGAGCCCTACGACTGCCTCTCACCGCCGCTGATGGACGCCATCGCCACCCATACCGCCAAGGCCAAGGGGGTGCTCTGAGCGAGCGAGACGCCACGAGATGCCCGGGCCCGCCGAGGTGCGGGCCCGGGCGTGTCACGTCCGGTGCCAGCCACCAGCCCATCCCGGCCTCAACACGCCAGGTAGGCCAGGGCACCGGTGGCCATGGCCTCGATGCCGGTGCGCAGGGTCACCTCGTTGCCCGGGAAATAATAGGGGGAGTGCGGCATCTCCAGGTGGCGCATCTTCTGTACCACGTCGGCACCCGGGGTCTCGGCCCAGCGTGTCTCCGGTGTCGCACCGATGAACCAGTAGACATAGGGAATATCCTCGCCGCCGAAACCGCCTGCCTCGGCATTGCCGAAGAAGGGGAAGTCCTCGCTGCCGTTGAGCCGCGGCATGGCGTAGAGGCTGGCCTCACCGAAGTGCGCGGCATGGGCGCGACGCACATGCTCGACCGCCACGGGATCGTTGTGCAGGGCGATGGTCTCGTTGAGCACCCGGAACACCGGGGGCTTCGGTGAGCGCCCGGCCTCGCACTCGGCGCGGATGATGCGCTCGATGGAGGCCACCACCTGGCGGTGCAGGGCGTTGTCGAAGCTGCGGATATTGATCTCCAACTCGGCGGTGTGGGGAATGATGTTGGCCTGGGTGCCGGCGTGCAGCTTGCCGACGGTGACCACCACGGTCTCCTCCGGCGGCACCTCACGGGAGACGATGGCCTGCAGGCGGGTCACCACATGGGCGGCGATCACCACCGGGTCCACCGTCTGGGCGGGCATGGAGCCGTGCCCGCCCGCCCCGTGAAGGGTCACCGCCAGGTTGGTGCAGGCGGCCATGGCGCGGCCGGCGATATGCCCGACGGTGCCCGCCAGCGCCGGCATGTTGTGCTGGCCGAGCACAACGTCGGGCCGGACGAAGCGTTCGTAGAGACCATCGTCGAGCATCGCCTTCGCCCCGCCGAAGACCTCCTCGGCCGGCTGGCAGACCAGCATCAGGGTGCCGCTCCAGCGTTCCCGGAGCGCCGCCATCACGCCGGCGGCGCCGACCACGCAGCTGCTGTGCAAGTCATGGCCACAGGCGTGCATCAGCGGCACCTCGTTCCCCTCTTCCGTCGTCGCGGTTTCCCGGCTGGCGAACGCGAGCCCGGTCTCCTCCTCGATGGGCAGCGCATCCATGTCGCCACGCAGCATCACGGTGGGCCCCTCGCCGTTGCGCAGCAGCGCCACCACGCCGGTGCCGCCCACGCCACGGGTCACCTCATAGCCCAACGCCTCGAGGGCCTCGGCGAGTCGCGCACTGGTCCGGTGCTCCTGGAAGGGCAGCTCGGGAGTCCGGTGGAGCTGGCGATAGAGCGCCTGGACCTCCTCGAGGGTCGCCTCCACCCGGGCGCGAATCGCGCCCTTGATATCCAGTGTGGGAGATTGCGTTGTCATCATGGCCTCCATGGCGGCTTAGTGACTTGGGGTGCTGGACACAGGGTGGCCATTGCGCGAGGCGTGGCCGAGCCACTGCCAGGCCGCCACGACGCCGACATTGAGCAGCATGGCCCAGACGCCGGCGTGCCAGCCGAGTGGAGAACTCCAGACGAAATCCATCAGCAGGTAGGCCACGCTTCCCGCCAGGGCGCCGGCCATCACGCTGGCGCGACGCAGCCGCGGCATGAACAGCGCGCCGATGACCATCGGGAAGAGCTGGACGATCAGCCCGTAGGCGCCGAGCAGCAGCAGCACCAGCGATGAGGGATTGGCCAGGGCGAACAGGTAGGCGATCAGCGACAGGCCGAGCACGCTCCAGCGCGTCGCGCTCACCGTGGTCCTCTCGCTGGCGCGCTTCATCAGGGTGGGCCCCATCACATCGCGCACCAGCACGATGGCCGCGGTATGCGCGAGGTTGGCGCCGGTGGACATGGCCGCGGCCAGCGCACCGGAGAGCATCAGGCCGATGACCCAGGGGGAGAAGTCGGCCACGTCCATGACCATGCGCAGCAGCACGGTGTCCGAGCGCACCAGGGGGTCGTCGGCAAACACCAGGATGCCGGCGAAGCCGATGAACAGCAGCGGCACCAGCAGGTAGGCGTAGAGCGGATAGAAGACGCTGACCTTGCGCAGGGTCTTGCCGCTGTCGGCGGAGTAGAACTTCATGAACAGGTGCGGCCACATGGCGCCGCCGAAGGCGCTCACCAGCACCGCGGTGCTGAAGTAGCCCCAGTTCATGCCGGTGGCCCCGGGCATGGTCAGGTACTCGGGCATGGTCAGCTGGATCTGGCTGAACATCTCGCCCACCCCGCCGTAGAGGCGCTCGGAGATCGACAGGCCGAGGAACCAGGCGATGGCGATCATCATGATGCCCTGGATCAGGTTGGTCCAGCCGATGCCGTTCAGGCCGCTGCAGAAGACGTAGGCGGCGACCACCATGAAGGCCAGCAGGGCGCCGAGCCAGAAGGGAATCAGGCCGTCGGTGGCGGCCTGGAACAGCAGGCCGGCCCCGGCGATCTGGATGGTCAGGTAGGGCACCAGCGCCAGCACCCCGATCACCCCGGCGAGGATGCCCAGCGGCCGGCTCTGGTAGTGGTCGGCGATCATGTCGCCTTGGGTCAGGTAGCCCTTCTGGCGCCCCAGCGCCGCGACCCGGGGACCCATGGCCCAGATGGTGATCGGCACCAGCGACAGGTAGGCGAGGATGTAGAAGGCCGGTGCCCCATGCTGGTAGGCCCAGCCCGGCGCTCCCAGGAAGGCGAAGGCGGAGAAGATCTCGGCGCCGAGGATGAAGAAGAGGATCACCACGCCCACATGGCGGCCGCCGGCCACGTAGCCCTCCAGGCTGGCGCTCTGCTGGCCGCGGGCGCGCAGGCCCACCCAGAGCACCAGGGCGAGGTAGGTCAGGGTGATGCCGACAACGATCAGGGAATCATTCATGGCGGTCACCCCCGTGACGAACCACGAAGGCCACCCACATGCCGGCGAACAGCACCAGCATCCACAGGGCGTACCAGAAGAACAGAAAGGGAAGCCCGAGCACGGTGGGCTCGATGCGATTGGCGATCAGGGCGCCGGGCCAGATCATGGCCAGGGTGCACACCGCGAAGTGCAGCCCCGTCAGGAGATGGTAGGTCTTGGTCATGGGTCGTCCAGCTCGCCGCAGCGAGTCTTGTTATGGGTTGTGCCTTGACTATGGCCCAGGCCAAGGGATAGAAAAAATATCCATTTTGAATCCCATCCATATCAGTTTGATATGGACAAAGCCGGAGCCCGTCCATGGAATTTCGTCAGCTCCACTACTTCGTCGCCGTGGTGGAAGAAGGTTCGATCTCGGCGGCGAGCCGCCGGGTGCATGTGGCCCAGCCCGCCCTCACCCGCCAGATCCGCCTGCTGGAGGAGGATCTCGAGACGCGGCTGTTCGACCGTCATGCCCGGGGCATGCGGCTCACGGTGGCGGGCCAGGCCCTCTACGAGGAGGCCCAGGAGCTGCTCGACCGGCGCACTCGGCTCAAGGCGCGCCTCTCGGCGCTGGGTCAGGGGGTGATCGGCAAGGTCAGCCTGGGAGTGACGGTGACCCACCTCTGGGTCCCGGAAGTGGCAGGGCTACTGAGGCGTTATCGCGACCGCTATCCCCGGGTCGCCTTCGAGGTCTTCCCGCTGCTGTCGGGGCCCCAGCTGGAGCGGCTGCGGGACGGCAGCCTGGACGCCGGCATCCTCTACCTCGACGATGGCGGCCACCCCGGGCTCGAGGCGCGCCCGCTGCGGCCGGACCACCTGCTGCTCGCCGTGCCGGAGGCCTCCCCCTGGGCCAGCGCCCCGCCGACGACCCTCACCGAACTGGCCGACGCCGACTTCGTCTGGGGCTTCCGCAGCGCCTCGCCGGTCTACTACGACCGCGTGCAGGCCCACTTCCAGCGCCTCGACTTCCACCCCCGGGTGGTGCAGTACGGCGCCGATAACATCGCCATCCTCAGCATGGTAGCCGCGGGCCTGGGCATCGCCATCCTGCCCGCCGCCAGCAGCTGCCACCCCATGCCGGGGATCCGCTTCCTGCGCCTGCCGGAGCTGGACGAGTGCGACATGCCGCTGTGGTTCGCCTGGCGCCCGGACAACGACTCGCCGGCGCTGCGCAACCTGATCGCGCTGGTGGGGTTGCGCGCCTAGCGCTCGGGCACCCCCAGGACGGCGAACAGCGCCGCGAGGTTCGGGTCCTCCCGCCTGGCCCGCAGGAGCGTGGCATCCTCCACCGAGAAGCGGCCTGCGGTAGCTCGCAGGTACACCTGTCCGGTCGCCTCGTCGACGAAGCGCACCTCCGGCACTTTCGCGATGCAGCGCTTGAGAAACGCGCAGTTCCTGCTGACCGCCAGGGTGTCGTCGCCGGGATAGACCTCCGCCGGGCATGTCGCCGCGGTGTTGATCCTCTTGTAGCGGTCGACGTTGACCAGGCCCAGGGGATCCAGAATGTGAAGCGCTTCGCGGCTGCCGTAGGCGATGGCCGTCGGTGGGGTGTGCTTGGGGACGCTGTTGTCCAGGAACACATACTTGAACCGGGGATAGGGGCTACCCAGCCACTTGAAGAACAGCTTGGGTATGCCGTCGTAGGCCTCCACGCAGTGTCCCAGGAAGTCCGACACCGCCTTGTAGCGTCCCCGCTCCAGTCCCCGCTGCCAGCCCCGCTCCACCGTGGCCTCCGGCGGGGTGACGATGAAGTAGATGTGCATGGTGGAGACATATTTCGCATAGGTGTCATCCAGGAGCCGCGACACGGTTTCCGAGGAGAAACTGTCGAAACGAAACCGATCGATCAGCAGGTTCGGAATGGTGCGGTCCCGCTGCGCCTTGTCGCGGATGTAGCGGTCCAGCTTGGCATCGATCAGCTTGACCTCCTTGCTGGCCAGGCGGCCCGCATACTTGTAGGCCTCGCCCAGGGCGTCATAGTCGAGCAGTAGGCGGCGCCAGATGTCGGGAGTAATGGTGCCGTACTGCTCCGGCTGGATGCCCAGGTCCCGCAGGCTGTCTTTCAAAATGTGCCGCAGGGAACTCTTGCCCGCCGCCGAGGCCCCCTTGAGGCTGATCAGGATCGGCTCCCTGGCGCAGGGGATCCGGCCGTACCCCTCGTGTTGCATGGCCCGTTCGACATGGGGCGCCACCAGGCGGCCGATCAGGCGACTGCCGAAGTCGTTACAGGCATGCCGGGTGATCAACCTCGCCAACACCCCTCGGTCCACCCCGATATGGCCCTGAACGCCAGCGATCGAATTCAGGACACGGTAAGCGCTCTTGTAGATGGCCTGCTCCCGTTCGTCCTGGGCCGCCAACCCCTGCTGCTTGATGTCCTGGATCGCATCATGATGCCGTTCCTGGAGGGAGCGGCGATCCGTCTGCTGTCGCGGGGCAGGACGGTTGCCGAACCATCGGGCCAGGAAGGAGACGGGCTCGGGATCGGCCGCCACCGGTTCGGGGGCGAAGGCCGCGGCGAGGATGTCGCCCACCTTGCCGTGTATCGCCTCAGACAGTCGGTCATACTCCTCCTGGAACGCCGGCAGATGGGGAGTCAGGTAGTCGGTCAGGATCTTGAGCGTGATGCGGCGAAAGTCCTGTCCCAGGGCCTCTTCCTCTTCGCCCTCGGATACCATGATATCGGCCGTCACCTGCACGATCAGCTCGTGCAGCATCAAGCGCTCCGGGCGGAACGCGACCAGCTCCTCCTCCTCGAGCCCGGTGAGGGCTCTCAGCTCAGGCATGTCGGCGAGGCAGGAATAGACGTTGGCCGCGTGATGAATGGTCTCCAGGGCGTGGTAGCGCCTGGGCAGGTCGGCCTCCAGGCCGGGGTTCCACGCCGAAAACTCGGCACCATCTCGATCGGGCATAGCGGGAGCCAGGTGCGTGTTGTGGAGTGGGGCATGAAGGCCCGCGGTCATGGAACGACATTGACCGACTTTGCCTCGTGGAGCAATCCCCGCAGGAGCTTGACCGCCGGCACAGTGGCCCTCGTGAGTCACCACGATCGCCGGTCAGTGCCAGAGACGGGTACAGGGTAGTCGCCCCTGAGACCTGGCACCCCGCAGGCGGGACAACGGACGAGAATAAAAAAACAGTGTTTTGCAACTTCCGTGCGGGCCGGTTATGCTCCAGGGGTCAACCTCGAACAGGGATCCCTCGATGAACGGAAGCCATATGCGAATGCTGTCTATCGGTCTGCTGGCCAGCTTGCTGGCCCTGGGACTCACCGGCTGCGGCACCACCACCGGAGAACGCGCGCTGAGTGGCGCCGGCGTGGGAGCGGCCATCGGCGGCGGCGCCGCGGCCATGACCGGCGGCAGCATCACACGGGGAGCGGTGATCGGCGGTGGCCTGGGCGCCGCCGCCGGGGCGGCCACCGACCGTGACGACATCGACCTGAGCCGTCGTCATCGTTACTGACCTCGCCTTCCCTGCCGACGATGCCAGGCCCAATCGGGCCTGGCATCGTCGTTTCCGGTCCGTATCCAGCCATCCACTCGCCAGTCTTACATCGCCACTTCCACCGGTTTCACGAGCCGGTCGAACACACTGTAGGCGAGCTGCATGACCTCACGGTGGCTGCCGGCATTGAAGGAGATGAGATCGGCCGCGGCCAGGTGTGGCGAGACGAACACCTCCAGCTCGAAGAGGTTGCCGAAGGGCGGCATCGCGCCTGGCTCGCATTCGGGGAAACGGTCCTCGAAGTCCGCCTCCTTGGCCAGCTCGACGGACTGGGCACCGACGGACCGAGCCAGCCGCTGAAGGTCGACGCGATCGGTGGCCGGCAGAACCGCCAGGGCGAGACGGCCATCGATCTCGACCATGACGCACTTGGCGAAATGGCGACCGGGCACATGGGCCGCCTCGGCGACCTCCTGGGCGGTATAGGCCGGAGAGTGCTGCTGGATGACGTACTTCACGCCGTTGTCATCGAGAAAACGTGTGACGCGCTCCATGGACATGGCAATCCCCCTCCCGAGGGGCATTCAAGGGGCCTATCGATAGCCTAGTCAGCCTCGCCGATGATTGGGAGGGCGACGTTATCCAGCTGCCCGGCAACGGGGGGGGGGGGGGGTGACCCAGGCACCCTGCCCTGGCATTACACTACCTGCGGCCGCCACACCGCCACCGGGCAGGGCGCCTCGTGGACCACCTCATGGGTGACGCTGCCGGCCACCACCTGGGAGAGGCCGCTGCGCCCGTGGGTGGTCATGGCCAGCAGGGTGTTCTCGCCGTCATGGAGGTAGCTGACGATGGCGTCCGCCGGATCGCCGTGCAGTACCTCCCAGTCCGCCTGGATGCCGTGATCCCGAGCCAGGCGCCGCGCCAGACCGTGCAGGTAGCTGGACTCCATGACGTCGCCATGCTGGCTCCCCTCGGGGAGATCGCCGATCGCCTCGATCACCTGCAGCAGCTGCAGGCGCGCCGCGAAGCGCTCGGCCAGGGCCACCGCATGGGGCAGGATCGCCTCGGAGAGGGCGGAGCCGTCGACACACACCATGAGCGTCTCCACCCGGGTATGACGCTCGGGGGCGTAGCGCGGCCCACACAGGAAGACCGGCCGGTTCGCGCGCCGCACGACGCCAGCGGTGACGCTGCCGATCAGCATCTCCGGTACTGGACGGCGGCCGTGGGCCATCATGCACAGCCCCACGTCGTCGCGGCCGGCCAGCTGGCCCAGGTAGGCCTTGGCGCTCTCGTGGACCGCCACCTCGATAGTGACATCCCCCGCCTGCTGGTCCGCCAGGCGCGACTGCAGGGCCGCGCGCCGGGCCTCGGCCCGCTCCTCGCCGGCCACCACGGAGGTCACGCAGAGCGGCACCGCCAGCTGCCGGGCCAGGTGCTGGCCGAGCGCCATGGCCCGCAGCGAGGCGTCGCTCTCATCCATCGCCACATGCATCTTGTCCATCGTCGGACTCCTCTGGATCGCGTTGTTGTTGAAATGTCGGTCGTGGAGGTCAGGATGACCTGCGGGCCGGTTCCCGCCCGGCCCGGCGCCCCAGTCCGGGCAGTGGCCTGTGCAGCAGGGCATAGGCCAGCGCGCCGACCACCACTCCCCAGAAGGCCGACCCCAGCCCCAGGAAGCTGATGCCCGATGCCGTGGCGATGAAGGTGATCACCGAGGCCTCCAGGTGGTCCTTGTGGGCGGCGAAGGCGCTGACGTTGCTGGTGATGGCGCCGATCAGCGCCAGCCCGGCGAGGATCGCCACGAACTCGCCGGGCAGCGAGGTAAAAAGCAGCACGATGGTGCCGGCGAAGGTGCCCCCGATCAGGTAGAAGACGCCGTTGGCCACCCCGGCCACGTAGCGCTTGCCGGGGTCCTCGTGGGCCTCCTTGCTGGTGCAGATGGCGGCGGTGATGGCCGCCACCACCGTGGTGATGCCGCCGAAGAAGGCGGTCACGAAGGAGGTCAGGCTGGTCACGGTGACGATCGGCCTGGCCGGGGTGTTGTAGCCCGAGGTACGCAGGATCGCCATGCCGGGCAGGAACTGCCCGGTCAGGCTGACCAGCACCAGCGGGATGGCCAGGCTCAGGGTGGCGTTCCAGGTCCACTCGGGACGGATGAACGCCGGCTCGGCCAACTGGAGCGAGACGCCGCGCAGGCTCGCCCCCTCCAGCACCACCGCCAGCACCACGCCGACGATCAGCAGCAGGATCAGGCTGTAGCGCGGGTTGAGGCGCTTGAAGGCCAGGTAGGCGAGGATCATGCCGATGGCCAGCGCCGGCACCGACTCCAGGGAGACGAAGACCCCGACCCCGAACTGGAAGAGGATGCCGGCCATCATGGCGCTGGCGATGCCGGGCGGGATGGCCTGGACGATGCGGTCGAAGGAGCCGGTCACGCCTACCACGAAGAGCAGCGCCGCCGCCGTGAGGTAGGCCCCTACCGCCTCGTTGAGCGACAGCCCCGGAAAGAGGGTGACCAGCAGCGCCGTACCCGGCGCCGACCAGGCGGTGACCACCGGGACCTTGAGCCACAGGCTGAGCAGGATGCCCGAGACGGCGGCACCGATGGAGATCGCCCACACCCAGGAGGTCATCATGGCCGCCGAGATCTCGGCGCTCTGGGCCGCCTGGAAGAAGATCGCCAGGGGGCCGGAGTAGGAGACCAGCACCGCCACGAAGCCGGCGGTGATCGCGGGTATCGACCAATCCTTGTGAAGTCGCATGCAACGTCTCTCCGTCACACCTCAGGCGACGCCGAGGTGGGTGTCGAGGATGGTGGGATCGGCCTTCAGGCCCTGAGAGTCACCGCTGTAGACCACCTCACCCTTGACCAGCAGGATGTGCTTCTCGGCCACCTCCAGCAGGTTGTCGATGTTCTTGTCGACGATGATGGTGGCGATGCCGGAGGCCTTGATCTCGTGGATGATCTTCCAGATCTCGTCGCGGATCAGCGGCGCCAGTCCCTCGGTGGCCTCGTCGAGGATCATCAGGTCGGGGTTGAGGGTCAGCGCCCGCCCGATGGAGAGCATCTGCTGCTCGCCCCCGGAGAGGAAGGAGCCGTCGTGGTTGATGCGCTGGCCGAGCCTCGGGAAGGTGTCCAGCACGCGCTCCAGCGTCCAGGGCGACTCACCCCGCTCGTTGGGCCGGGCGGCCATGATCAAGTGCTCGCGCACGCTGATGCCCGGGAAGATACCGCGCCCTTCGGGCACGTAGCCGATGCCCTGGCGGATCAGCTGCCAGGGGCGTCGCTTCGACGCCGGGACGCCCTTGATGCGCACCTCGCCGCGGCGCGGCGGCACGAAGCCCAGGATCGACTTCAGCGTGGTGGACTTGCCCATGCCGTTGCGCCCCAGCAGGCTCAGCGTCTCGCCGGGCATCAGGGTGAGGTCGACTCCGTGCAGGATGTGGCTCTCGCCATAGTAGGTATGCAGCCCGCGGGCATCGATCAGCGGGGTGATCTGCTGTTGTGCCGTCATGCCGTAGCCTCCTCGTGGTGGCGCCCGAGATAGACGTCGCGCACCTTCTCGCTGGCGCGGATCTGCTCGGTGGGCCCGCTCTCCAGCACGCAGCCGTCCACCATCACGGTGATGCGGTCGGCTAGGCGGAAGACGCTGTCCATGTCGTGCTCGATCAGCACCAGGGTGTAGCGGTCGGTGAGGCTCTCGAGCAGTTCCGTGACCTGCACGGTCTCCTCGCGGCCCATGCCGGCCATGGGTTCATCGAGCAGCATCAGGGTGGGGGCCGTGGCCAGCACCATGGCGATCTGCAGCTGGCGCTGCTCGCCATAGCTCATGTCAGCGGCCGGGGTATAGGCGCGATGGACCAGATGGCAGGTCTCGAGCACCTCGAGGGCCCGTTCGCTGACCTGGCGTGCCCGCTGGCGGGAACGCCAGCTGCCGAACACGCCGCCCAGGTGGATGCGGGCGGCCAGTTCGCAGTTCTGCAGGCAGTTGAGGCGCGGGAAGATGTTGGTCTTCTGGTGGCTGCGGCCGATGCCCATGCGGGCGATCTGGCGCACGCTCCTGCCCTGGATCGGCTTGCCGTGGAAGAGCACCTCGCCCGCCGAGGGCGGGATCTCCCCCGACAGCAGGTTGATCAGGGTGCTCTTGCCGGCGCCGTTGGGCCCGAGGATGGCGTGGATCTCGCCTGGCCTGACGTCGAAGTCGACGCCGTTGACCGCCACTAGGCCGCCGAAGCGGCGGGTCAGGCCATGGGTGGCCAGGATCGGTTCTTGGCGCATGGCTTATCCCTCCTTCTGCGGGATGCTGGTGGGCTGGAGGAGCGGGACGGCGGCCTCTTCCTCGACGACCGGTGCCTTCCTGCGCCTCCAGGGCGGCGCGATGATCAGCCCGGCGATGCCCCGCGGCAGCACCAGCACGGCGGCGATGATGGTCAAGCCCATCAGGATCGGCCAGTGCACCGTCAGGTGCTCGTAAATATAGAGCAGGATCTCGTAGGCGAAGGCGCCGAGGATCGGGCCGAAGATGGTGCCCATGCCGCCGAGGATCAGCATCATCAGCACCTCGCCGGAGGTGTGCCAGCCGAGCTGTGCCGGGTTGGCGAAGCCGTACTGCATGGCGGCCAGCATGCCGGCGATGGCGGCGAGGACCCCGGCGATGACGAAGGCGACCAGCTTGTAGCCGCCGGTGGCATAGCCCAGCGCCTGCATGCGGTGCTCGTTGTCGTGGATGCCGTCGAGCACCTGGCCGAAGTAGGAGCGGGTCAGCCAGCGCAGGAACAGGAAGCCGACGACCAGCACCCCCAGGCAGAAGTAGAAGAAGGTCAGCGGATTATCCAGGTTCAGCAGCACCGTATCGCCGACCTCCACGCTGGGCCGGAACATGATGAAGACCCCGTCGGTGCCGCCGGCGAACGGCGCGGTACTGATCAGGTAGAAGAGCATCTGACCGAAGGCCAGGGTGGTCATGATGAAGAAGATGCCCTTGGTGCGGATCACCAGCAGGCCCACCACCAGGGCGGCGACGGCGGCCACCAGCATGACCAGCGGCAGCATCCACCACAGCGAGGCCGCATCGAAGTCGGGGCTGGCCAGCGCCAGGGTATAGGCGCCGAGGCCGAAGAACAGCGCGTGGCCCAGGCTGACCAGGCCGACGATGCCCACCAGCAGATCCAGGCTCATGGCGAACAGCGCCAGGATCACCATCAGGGTCAGCTTCTCCAGGATGAAGTCCGACTGGCTGCCGAACAGCGCCGGCCCCCAGAGCGGGAAGGTCGCGACGATGGCCAGCAGGGCCAGCATGATGACGGCGACGCGCTTGGGATATCTATGCAACATGTCTCGTCCTCCTCAAGCGAACAGGCCACGGGGCTTGACCAGCAGCACGGCAGCCATGATCAGGTAGATCACCATGCTGGCGATGCTGGGAATCAGCACCGAGCCGAAGGTCTCGGCCATGCCGATCAGGATGGCACCCCAGAAGGCGCCCTTGATCGAGCCGATCCCGCCGATGACCACGACGACGAAACAGGTGATCAGGATGCTGTCGCCCATGCCCGGGGTGATGGAAGTCAGCGGGGCGGCGATCATGCCGGCGAAGGCGGTCAGCGCCACGCCGACGCTGAAGATCAGCGTGAAGAGGGTGCGCACGTTGATGCCCAGGCCCTCCACCATGTCACGGTTCACGGCCCCCGCGCGGATGATGATACCCAGCCGGGTATGGCGGATCACCCAGTAGATGACCCCGGCCAGGGCCAGGCAGACGCCCATCACGAACAGCCGGTAGACCGAGTACTGCAGGTTGTCGGTGAGTTGCAGGCGCCCGTCGAACGGCGCCGGGATCGCCACGCTGTGGACGTCGCCGCCCCAGATGATGCGCTGCGCCTCGTTGATCACCAGGATCAGGCCGAAGGTCAGCAGCACCTGGTAGAGATGGTCGCGCTTGTAGAGCGTATCCAGGAACAGCCGCTCGATGATCAGGCCCAGGGCGACGGCGATGGGAATGGCGATGATGATCGCCAGCCAGAAGTTGCCCAGCCGCAGGGTCAGGTCCCAGACCAGATAGGCCCCGATCATGTACATGGCCCCGTGGGCCAGGTTGATGATGCCCATGATGCCGAAGATCAGGGTCAGGCCGCTGGCGATCAGGAACAGCAGCAGCCCGTACTGCAGCCCGTTGAGGAGCTGCACACCAAAGAATGCGAGATCCATGACGATCTCCTCCGCGATGGAAGGGGCGAGCCAGGCTCGCCCCGGGAAGTCAGACGTTCACCGGTTCACATCTGGCAGGCGTCGTCCGGCACCTCGAGCTGTTCGAAGGCGACGTCGACGACCTCGTGCTTGCCATCGCGAATCTCGCGCAGGTAGACGTTCTGGATCGGGTGGTGGGAGTCGGAGAAGCTCATCAGGCCCCGCGGGCTCTCGAGCTCCACCTTGGACAGGGCCTCGATCAGGGCATCACGGTCCTCGGTGTTGCCGCCGACCGCGTCGAGCGCCTGGACCAGCATGGCGCCGGAGTCATAGCCCTGCACCGAGTAGGTGTCCGGGGTCACGCCGTAGGCGTCCTCGTAGGCCGACATGAAGGCGCGGTTCGCCTCGCTGTCCAGGGTCTCGGCATAGTGCATGGTGGTCAGCACGCCTTCGCCGGCACCATCGAGTGCGGCGATGTTGCCCTCGGTGAGGAAGCCCGAGCCCATCAGCGGGATGCTCTCCTTGAGGCCGGCGGCGGCATAGTCGCGCACGAAGCTGACCCCGCCGCCGCCGGCGAAGAAGGTGTAGACGGCATCCGGGGCGATGCTGGCGATCTGGGTGAGGTAGCTCTGGAACTCGGTGCTCGGGAAGGGGACGAAGATCTCCTCGACGATCTCGCCGCCCTCCGCCTCGAAGGCCTCCTTGAAGCCGGCCACGTCCTCCTTGCCACCGGCGTAGTCCCAGGTGATGGTCACCACCTCGCGGTGCCCCCGATCATGGGCGACCTTGCCCATCGGGAAGCTGTTCTGCCACATGCTGAACGAGGTGCGGAAGACATTGGGCATGCACAGCTGGTTGGTGGCGGCCTCCAGGCCGGCATTGGGGATGATGGTGATGGCGCCGCTCTGCTTGGCCACCCGCAACATGCCCATGGCCACGCCGGAGTGGACCGGGCCGATGACGACGTCGACGTTATCGCCCTTGACCAGCCGGCTCATGTTCTGGGGCGCCTTGGAGGGATTGGCCTCGGAGTCGAGCTGCACATACTCGACATCACGGCCACCGAGCTGGCCGCCGTTCTGCTCGATGGCGAGCTTGAGGCCGTTGGTGATGGCCTCGCCCAGGGCCGTGTAGGTGCCGGAGTAGGGCAGCATCAGGCCGAGCTTGACCGGGTGGTTGTCGGCCATGGCGGCGGATGCAGACATGAGGGTAACGGTGCCCAGCACGGTGGCGAGGGCGGTCTTCTTGAGATTCTTCATGGTGATTCCCAGGGGTCAGTTGTTGTTGGAGCTCGGTGCTCTGCTGGGGACGTCCCTGTCCCGCTCATGCTGATACGTCGTCGTCAGACGTGATAGACGTCGATGACCTGATGGATGTAGTCGTTGTTCAGCACCACCTTCTTGTTGGCGATCAGTGGCGTCTCGCCCGACACGTCCAGGGTGTAGAAGGACGTACCGAAGAACGCGCTGGTCTCCTTGTAGCGGTGGCTCAGCGTCTGCCAGTTGAAGCGCAGCTCCACTGTGTCGCCCGCCTCCTTGAGCACCTCGAGGTTGGTGATCTGGTGGGTGGTGCGCGGCTCCGGCGTGCTCGCCCCGCTGCGCTCGGTCTTGATCCGGTAGACCCGGTCCTCGAGCCCCTCGCGGTTCGGGTAGTAGATCAGCGAGATCTCGGCCTCGGGGTCGCGGGTCAGCTGGTCGTCGTCGTCCCAGGCCGGCATCCAGAACTCGGCGTCCTGGCGGTAGCACGCCAGCCACTCGTCCCACTGGCGGTCGTCGAGCAGGCGTGCCTCGCGGTACAGGAAGGCCTGGATGTCGTGGTAGCTAAGGCTCATGTCATGTCCTCCTTCAGGCCGATTCGGTGGCGATAAACTGGCGGCGTTCCTTGTCGATGGCGCGCAGCATCTCCTCGACCCAGTGCTTGTGGTGCAGCACGTAGAGGCCCTCGTCCTCGGGGGCGGCCCCGCTGAGCAGCGGCTTCATGTCGATCGCCTGGGCGTTCTCGTCGGCCCCCTCGATCCACTGCTTGGCCCCGCGCGACAGGTCGCTCCACTCGGCCAGGGCGCCGTTGTAGCCGTCCTGGCAGGCGCGGAACTCCTCGAGATCGTCCGGCGTGCCCATGCCCGAGACGTTGAAGAAGTCCTCGTACTGGCGGATGCGCACCCGGCGGTTCTCCGCGGACTCGCCCTTGGGCGCGAAGCAGTAGATGGTGACCTCGGTCTTGTCCACGGCCAGCGGACGCAGCACGCGGATCTGCGTGGAGAACTGGTCCATCAGGTAGACGTTGGGGTAGAGGCAGAGGTTGCGGGTCTGGTTGACGATGGAGTCGGCCCGCGCCGCGCCGAGCTGGGCCTCGATCTCGTCCTTGCGGGTGTAGACCGGGCGCACCTCGGGGTTGAGCAGCCGGGTCCACAGCATCATGTGGCCGTTCTCGTAGGAGTAGAAACCGCCCTGACTCTTCGACCAGCCGTCGGCGTCCACCGCCTGGGTACCGCCGGCGTCGTAGTTGCGACGCTGCATGGTCGAGGCGTAGTTCCAGTGCACCGAGCTGACGTGGTAGCCGTCGGCGCCGTTCTCGGCCTGCAGCTTCCAGTTGCCGTGGTAGGTGTACGACGAGGTGCCACGCAGGATCTCCAGGCCCTCCGGCGCCTGGTCGACGATGTTGTCGATGACCTTCATCGTCTCGCCCAGGTACGCCTCGAGCGGGGCGACGTCATCGCTCAGGCTACCGAACAGGAAGCCCTTGTAGTTGGCGAAGCGCGGCAGGTGCTTGAGGTCGTGGGAACCCTCCTGCTTGAAGCCGTCCGGGTAGGCGCCGGTCTTCTCGTTCTTGGCCTTGAGCAGCGTGCCGTCGTTCTTGAAGGTCCAGCCGTGGAAGGGGCAGGTGAAGGTGCCCTTGTTGCCCTGCTTGCGGCGGCACAGGGTGGCGCCCCGGTGGGCACAGGCGTTGATCAGGCCGTGCAGCTCGCCCTGCTTGTCGCGGGTGATGACCACCGGCTGGCGGCCCATGGTCACGGTGAAGTAGTCGCCCGGCTCGGCGATCTGGCTCTCGTGGGCCAGAAACAGCCAGTTGCCCTCGAAGATGTGCTTCATCTCCAGGTCGAAGAAGGCCGGGTCGGTGAACATGCTGCGGTGGCAGCGGAAGATGCCGGCCTCGGCGTCGTCGACGACGGCGCCGCTGACACGTTCCTCGAGTTGGTCAAGCTTGTTGGTCATGATCCAGATCCTCGGTGTCTTGTCGTGATCGCTCGGAGCGGAGCCGGCGGCAGGCCTGCTTCCTCATTCGACCTGCCCCCGGCGCTCCTCGCTGGAGGTCAATGGCAGGGGTCGATCAGACCTTGGCGGTGCCGGCCAGCTGGCTGTGCTGGTCCTGCTCGTCTTCCTTGGCCCGCGGGCGGGCGTGGCGCACCTGCAGCTCGGGGGCGTCGGTCTTCGCCAGCTCGATGTCGAACACCACCTCGGTGAAGGGGCCGTCCAGCGCGCGCTTCTCGGCCTCGGCCGGATCCTCGATGCGCTTGCCTTCCACCACCAGCTCCTCGCGGGTGGCGAAGGCGAAGTCGTCGAAGGTGTAGGGGTCGCCGGCCAGGTTGATCTGGGTGGTCAGGTGCTTGTGGCCCGGGGCGGAGATGAAGTAGTGGATATGCGCCGGGCGCTGGCCGTGACGGCCGAGCAGGTCGAGCACCTGCTGGGTCGGGCTGTCCGGCGGGCAGCCGTAGCCGGAGGGGATGATGCTGCGCGCGGTGTAGCGGCCGTCGCTGTCGGTGAGGATGCTGCGGCGCAGGTTATACTCGGACTGGGTCGGGTCGAAGAAGGAGTAGCCGCCCTTGGAGTTGGCGTGCCAGATCTCGACCTTGGCGCCGGCGACGGGGTGGCCGTCGGTGTCGCGCACCTGGCCGGTCAGCCACATGGTCTCGCCATCCTGGTCGGTGCCGTCGTCCATGCGCGCGAAGCCCTCGGCCTCGGGGGCGCCGGCCACGTAGAGCGGGCCCTCGATGGTGCGCGGGGTGCCACCCAGCAGGCCGCGCTCGGCGTCGGCGGCGTCCATGCGCATGTCCAGGTAGTGGTCGAAGCCCAGGCCCGGTGCCAGCAGGCCGAACTGGGTGCCGTTGCCCAGCGCGTTGAGCACGCTGACGGCGGACCAGAACTCCTCGGCGCTGACGTCATAGTCGTCCATCAGCCGGTAGAGGTCGGAGAGCAGGCGGTGCATGATCTGCTTGGCGCGCTCGTTGCCGCCGGCCTGGTCGAAGCCGCTGACGGCCTTCAGGAAGTCCTGCACGTCGGGAGTATCGAAAATCTTCACGGTCATGGTCATGCTCTCGTCGTTGTCGTTGTGCCCTGCGGTCTCGTCAGGGATGCAAGGCCAGTGGTCGGGGGCCTCCGGTGCCTGACAGGCCACATCTCGACGGAGGCGTTCTTGTTGTGGTGAGTGGATTCTGGCCAGGCAGCGGGGGTGTCACCAATATCGTTTGAGTTCCCTCCCATACCCCAGGGGTATCGCCGAAAGTGCTTTCTTGAGCTCTTCTCCTCTCGCAAAAAGACAATCTCATCCCCATGGAATCAACAAGTTGAGAAATCCCCTCTGATCCGGACAGCAATTCCCAGTCATTTCGTCTGCAATGCCTTCGACCTCCCTACTGGGCCAGGGGCCCTGCCGACCCTCTTCGGTCGGCCCGGCAGGCATCAGGGTGGGACCATGGACGCGAATTCAACCCTCGGGGCGGTGCAGATTGCGACAAAAGGATAAGAGGCCGACACGGCGGGCTCGGAAAGCCGCCATGAAAAAAGGCCCGCGCTGCTATCGCAGCCACGGGCCAAGGAGGATCTCGGTGTCCCAGGCCGCCATCCGGCGGCCTGGGATCAGTGGGAAGCCTGTTCCTCGCCGATCTGCTTGATGAACTCGAAGTCCTTGGTCTCGAAGATCAGCGAGATGAAGACCCCCAGCACCAGCGCCCAGAAGGAGGAGCCGATGCCCAGGATCTGCAGGCCGGAAGCGGCAATCAGGAAGGAGAACAGCCCGCCCATCTCGTGCTTGCCCGAGAATGCCATGTGCATCGCCGAGGTGATCACCCGCAGCAGGGCCAGACCGGCGATGATGGCGATGAAGTAGCCCGGCATGGCCTCGATCAGGCTGACCACGAAGCCATAGAAGGGGGCGGCCACCACGAAGATGGCCCCGGCGATCACCGCCGCGACCCAGCGCTTGTCCGACTTGCCGGCCTCCGGCGAGGAACAGATGCCGGTCATGGGGGCGGCGATGCAGGTGCTGTGCAGGTTGAAGAAGGCCGAGATCATGGTGCCGACGCCGCCCACGGCGGTAATGGCGTTGGCCGGCACCTGCTTGTAGCCCATGCCCTTGACCAGGCCCACCCCGGCCGGCGTCTCCATCCCCACCAGGATAAGGGCCAGCGGCAGGCCGTAGGCCAGGAAGGCCCCCAGGGTGAACTCGGGCACGATGAACTCGGGGAAGGTCACCGAGAACGCCACGCCGGAGAAGTCGACGCCGGAGTAAGCCATGTAGGCGACACCGGCCAGCATGGCGACGATCAGCGGCGGTATCTTGCGCAGCAGGCGCGCCGAGAGGAAGAAGGCCAGGATCATGATGGCCGCCGGCAGCATGGCATTCTCCAGCGGCGCCACCATGTTGAGGCCGAACTTGAGCAGGATGCCGCCGACCATGCCCATCACGATCGGCATCGGGATCAGCTTCATCACGATGCCCATCACCCCGGCCAGGCCGGCCACCAGGGAGATGGCGCCGGCGATCAGGGTCGCGCCCAGGGCCGCCTCGAGCCCCACCACGGGGATGATGGCCGCGAACAGCAGCGCGCCGGGAATGGAGTTGGCCATCGGCAACGGCAGCCGGTAGTAGGCGGGCATGAGGAGGCCGAAGAGGCCATTGATCATCAAGTAGCTGATGACCCAGATCATGATGAAGTGGGAATCGAGCCCCGCAGCGGTCCCGGCACTGATATGGATGATGCCGGCGCTGAGGCCGAAGATGCCTGCGACGAGACCCGCGCTGACATTATCGACGTTGAGGTCTCGAATGAAATCGCGGGGCGCGTGCCTGAGGCTCACGCCCTTTTCGATGTGTTTCACGGTGTGCTCCAGGGGATTGTTGTATTGATAGGTGGGGCTGCCAACACTCTCTTAATGCCGTGTGATACAGACCAGAGCCATCGAAGCTTAGCCGAGGTCCCCTCCGGCCACCGGCACGATGGTGCCGGTAATGTAGTTGGCATCCTCGGAGGCCAAGAACAGGATCGGGCCGGCCTGCTCGTCCAGGGTGCCGTAGCGGCCCATGAAGCTGGTGGCCTTGGTCTGGTTGATCAGGGTCTGGTACCAGACTTTCTCCTGCTCGCTCTGCTCGGCGGTGTTGCGCGGGACCTTGCGCGGCGGCGCCTCGGTGCCCCCAGGCGCCGTGGCGTTCACGCGAATGCCATGCTCGGCGTACTCGAAGGCCAGGGCCACGGTCATGGCATTCACGCCACCCTTGGCCGCCGCATAGGGCACCCGCATCAGGCCACGCGTGGCCACCGAAGAGACGTTGACGATATTGCCCTTCGATTCCAGCAGGTACGGCAGCGCCGCCCGACAGCACCACAGGGTCGGGAACAGCGAGCGACGCACCTCGGCCTCGATTTGCTCAGGCTGATAGTACTCGTAGGGCTGGGCCCAGATGGTCCCGCCGACATTGTTGATCAGGATATCGAGACGGCCGAAATGCTCGTGGGTCTTGGCCATCACGCTCTCGGCCCCTTCCCAGGTCTCCAGATCGGCCTGCAGGGCGATGGCTTCCACGCCCTGCGCCTTGAGCTCGGCGGCCACATCCTGGACATAGTCGGCGCGATCCACCAAGGCCAGGCGCGCGCCTTCCGCGGCGGCGCGCTCGGCGACCCGCTGCCCGATGCCCTGGGCGGCACCGGTTACCACCATCACCCGGTCCTGGAAACGAGAGTTGCTGAAGCGTGCTAGGCTCATGCGGCTTCTCCCGGTGCCTTGTTGGGGGTGAACTTCTCGTAGTGGAAGCTCTGCGGCACGATGCCCTCGTTATCGAAGTGCTTGAGCACGGCGTCGACCATGGGGGGCGGCCCGCACAGGTAGACGTCGATGTCGCCGTCGTGCATCACCTCGGCATCCATGTGATGGGTCACATAGCCCTTGCGCGGATGCTCGCTGGTCTCATCCACCACCACGGTGGAGTAGGTGAAGGTCGGCAGCTCCGCGGCGAAATGCTCCAGGGCATCGACCTTGACCAGGTGGTCGTCCTTGTTGACGCCGTAGATCAGATGCATCGGCTGCTCGATC
The DNA here is from genome assembly GCF_059509875.1 of Halomonas sp. LMYGS-3. Lineage (NCBI taxonomy): Bacteria > Pseudomonadati > Pseudomonadota > Gammaproteobacteria > Oceanospirillales > Halomonadaceae > Halomonas > Halomonas sp. LMYGS-3. Next base: position 22,316 of record NZ_JCAKFQ010000006.1, read on the forward strand.
GTCTTTCCTTCCGCCCGCTTCTGGACCAGCAGTTCGAGCATGGAAAGGAAGGGGGCGAGGCCAGTGCCACCGGCCAGCATCAGCACCGGGCGCGTGATCTCGCGCAGGTAGAAGCTACCCATGGGCCCGGTCAGGGCCAGCCGGTCGCCGACCTTGGCCCGCTCAGTCAGGTAGCCGCTCATCACCCCGTTCGGGATGTTGCGGATCAGGAAGGTGGCGCGTCGATCGCCAGGCTTCGAGCTGAAGGAGTAGGAGCGGTGCTCCTCGGTGCCCGGCACGTCGATGTGGATGTACTGGCCCGGCAGGAAGGCGAGCGCAGCCTCGTCGTCCAGGTCCACGCCCAGTTCGATGCTGTCCTCGGAGAGTTGCTCGACCACGGCCACTGTGCCCTCTAGCTTGCCTACCTGGGTCTTGCACAGGGTGGACGCCACCGGGACCTGGATAACGCAGTCCGAGGACGGCACCATCTGGCAGGTCAGTACCTGGCCCTCGGCGGCCTCCTCATCGGAGAGGGCCTCTTCCAGGTACTCGTCACCCATGTCGAACTCGCCCTGTTCGCAGTGGCCCTTGCAGGTGCCGCAGACGCCATCGGAGCAGTCCATCGGCAGGTTGACCTTCTGCCGATAGGCAGCGTCGAGGACCGTTTCCCCTTCCTTGCAGCCGATGAAGCGGGTAACGCCATCCTCGAAATTGAGGGCAATGGTGTAGCTCATGGTTGAATCTCCTCCCGCACCGGGTCAGATGTGATAGACGTCGATGACCTGATGGATGTAGTCGTTGTTCAGCACCACCTTCTTGTTGGCGATCAGCGGCGTCTCGCCCGACACGTCCAAGGTGTAGAAGGAGCTGCCAAAGAACACCTGGGTCTCCTTGTAGCGATGGCTCAGCGTCTGCCAGTTGAAGCGCAGCGCCACCTCGTCGCCCGCCTCCTTGAGCACCTCGAGGTTCGTGATCTGGTGGGTGGTCCGCGGCTCCGGCGTGCTCGCCCCGCTGCGCTCGGTCTTGATCCGGTAGACCCGGTCCTCGAGCCCCTCGCGGTTCGGGTAGTAGATCAGCGAGATCTCGGCCTCGGGGTCGCGGGTCAGCTGGTCGTCGTCGTCCCAGGCCGGCATCCAGAAAACCGCGTCCTGGCGGTAGCATTCCAGCCACTCGTCCCACTGGCGGTCGTCGAGCAGGCGCGCCTCGCGGTACAGGAAGGCCTGGATGTCGTGGTAGCTGATGCTCATGGTCTCTCTCCCCTTCTCGGTTCGGGCGCGCTTACGCACTTTCGGTCGCACGTTCGGTGGCGATGAACTGGCGGCGTTCCTTGTCGATGGCGCGCAGCATCTCCTCGACCCAGTGCTTGTGGTGCAGCACGTAGAGGCCCTCGTCCTCGGGGGCGGCCCCGCTGAGCAGCGGCTTCATGTCGATCGCCTGGGCATTCTCGTCGGCCCCCTCGATCCACTGCTTGGCCCCGCGCGACAGGTCGCTCCACTCGGCCAGGGCGCCGTTGTAGCCGTCCTGGCAGGCGCGGAACTCCTCGAGGTCGTCCGGCGTGCCCATGCCCGAGACGTTGAAGAAGTCCTCGTACTGGCGGATGCGCACCCGGCGGTTCTCCGCGGACTCGCCCTTGGGCGCGAAGCAGTAGATGGTGACCTCGGTCTTGTCCACGGCCAGCGGACGCAGCACGCGGATCTGCGTGGAGAACTGGTCCATCAGGTAGACGTTGGGGTAGAGGCAGAGGTTGCGGGTCTGGTTGACGATGGAGTCGGCCCGCGCCGCGCCGAGCTGCTCCTCGATCTCGTCCTTGCGGGTGTAGACCGGGCGCACCTCGGGGTTGAGCAGCCGGGTCCACAGCATCATGTGGCCGTTCTCGTAGGAGTAGAAACCGCCCTGACTCTTCGACCAGCCGTCGGCGTCCACCGCCTGGGTACCGCCGGCATCGTAGTTGCGACGCTGCATGGTCGAGGCGTAGTTCCAGTGCACCGAGCTCACGTGGTAGCCGTCGGCGCCGTTCTCGGCCTGCAGCTTCCAGTTGCCGTGGTAGGTGTACGACGAGGTGCCGCGCAGGATCTCCAGGCCCTCCGGCGCCTGGTCGACGATGTTGTCGATGATCTTGGTGGTCTCGCCCAGGTACGCCTCGAGCGGCTGGACGTCATCGCTCAGGCTGCCGAACAGGAAGCCCTTGTAGTTGGCGAAGCGCGGCAGGCGCTTGAGGTCGTGGGAGCCCTCCTGCTTGAAGCCGTCCGGGTAGGCGCCGGTCTTCTCGTTCTTGGCCTTGAGCAGCGTGCCGTCGTTCTTGAAGGTCCAGCCGTGGAAGGGGCAGGTGAAGGTGCCCTTGTTGCCCTGCTTGCGGCGGCACAGGGTGGCGCCGCGGTGGGCACAGGCGTTGATCAGGCCGTGCAGCTCGCCCTGCTTGTCGCGGGTGATGACCACCGGCTGGCGCCCCAGGGTCACGGTGAAGTAGTCGCCCGGCTCACTGATCTGGCTCTCGTGGGCCAAAAACAGCCAGTTGCCCTCGAAGATGTGCTTCATCTCCAGGTCGAAGAAGGCCGGGTCGGTGAACATGCTGCGGTGGCAGCGGAAGATGCCGGCCTCGGCGTCGTCGACGACGGCGCCGCGGACACGCTGTTCGAGTTGGTCAAGCTGAGTGGTCATGATCCAGATCCTCGGTATCTTGTCGTGATGGCTCGGAGCTGATCCGGCGGCAGGCCTGCTTCCTCATTCGGCCTGCCCCCGGCGCTCCTGGCTGGAGGTCAGCGGCAGCTGCCGATCAGACCTTGGCGCTACCGGCCAGCTGGCTGTGCTTGTCCTGCTCGTCTTCCTTGGCCCGCGGGCGGGCGTGGCGCACCTGCAGCTCGGGGGCGTCGGTCTTCGCCAGCTCGATGTCGAACACCACCTCGGTGAAGGGGCCGTCCAGCGCGCGCTTCTCGGCCTCGGCCGGATCCTCGATGCGCTTGCCTTCCACCACCAGCTCCTCGCGGGTGGCGAAGGCGAAGTCGTCGAAGGTGTAGGGGTCGCCGGCCAGGTTGATCTGGGTGGTCAGGTGCTTGTGGCCCGGGGCGGAGATGAAGTAGTGGATATGCGCCGGGCGCTGGCCGTGGCGGCCGAGCAGGTCGAGCACCTGCTGGGTCGGGCTGTCCGGCGGGCAGCCGTAGCCGGAGGGGATGATGCTGCGCGCGGTGTAGCGGCCTTCGCTGTCGGTGAGGATGCTGCGGCGCAGGTTGTACTCGGACTGGGTCGGATCGAAGAAGGAGTAGCCGCCCTTGGAGTTGGCGTGCCAGATCTCGACCTTGGCGCCGGCGACGGGGTGGCCGTCGACGTCACGCACCTGGCCGGTCAGCCACATGGTCTCGCCGTCCTGGTCGGTGCCGTCATCCAGGCGCGCGAAGCCCTCGGCCTCCGGAGCGCCGGCCACGTAAAGCGGGCCCTCGATGGTGCGCGGGGTGCCGCCCAGCAGGCCGCGCTCGGCGTCGGCGGCGTCCATGCGCATGTCCAGGTAGTGGTCGAAGCCCAGCCCCGGTGCCAGCAGGCCGAACTGGGTGCCGTTGCCCAGCGCGTTGAGTACGCTGACGGCGGACCAGAACTCCTCGGCGCTGACGTCGTAGTCGTCCATCAGGCGGTAGAGGTCGGAGAGCAGGCGGTGCATGATCTGCTTGGCGCGCTCGTTGCCACCGGCCTGGTCGAAGCCGCTGACGGCCTTCAGGAAGTCCTGCACTTCGGGAGTATCGAAAATCTTCACGGTCATGGTCATCTATCCTCGGTAATGTTCTGCGCGTTCTTGTGATCGACTCAGGAGTCGTCCTCGCGGATGGAAGACGGGTGGCGACACAGCGGCTTGACGCTGATCGCCATGTACGGAAACAGCGGCAGGTTCGAGACGATCTCCTGCAGCTCGGCGTTGTCCTCGACGTCGAAGATGCTGACGTTCGAGTAGCTGCCGGCGACCCGCCACAGGTGGCGCCACTTGCCGGTGCGCTGCAGCTCCTGGGAGTACGCCTTCTCGGTCGCCTTGATCTCGGCGGCCCGCTCGGCCGGCATGTCCGGCGGCAGCTTGACGGTCATTTCCACTTGAAACAGCATGACGCTCTCCTCCAATTGTCGTATCGATTCTTGTGGCCTGCCCGCTCATGGGCGGGCGTTGGCTTGCACGGCACTCACTGGCGGGCCATTACGTGCGCGACTCTTAGTGACGGGCGTAGTGCGCCAGCTTGTCTTCATCCAGGGTGATGCCGAGACCCGGCCCCTTGGGCAGGTCGACACCGAACGTGTGGTAGCTGAGGGGCGTCTCGACGATGTCGTCCTTGAGTAGCAGCGGGCCGAACATCTCGGTGCCCCAAGCCAACTCGTCCAGCGTCGCCCAGGCGTGCAGCGACGCCGCGGTGCCGATGGTGCCCTCGAGCAGGGTGCCGCCGTAGAGGCCGATGCCGGCGGCCTGGGCCACATGGGCCAGCTCCAGCGCCCCGTAGAGCCCCCCGGACTTGGCGATCTTCAGGGCGTAGGCGCCGCTGAAGCCGCCGGCCGCCAGGTCGAGGCCGTCGCGGGCGTCGGCCACCGCCTCGTCGGCGAGCATCGGCACGCGGAAGCGGTTGGCCAGGCGGATCAGGCCGGCGTGCTCGCGGGCGGGAATGGCCTGCTCGATCAGCTCGATCCCGGCGTCCTGCAGGGCCTGGATGCCGCGCACCGCGGTGGACTCGTTCCACGCCTGGTTGACGTCGACGCGCACGCTGGCCCGCTCGCCCAGGGCCTCCTTGATGGCGGCCACGTGGCGTACGTCCTGGTCCACGGGGTTGGCGCCGATCTTCAGCTTGAAGTCGCAGTGGCGGCGGTCTTCGAGGCGCTGGAAGGCCTCATCGATGTCCTTGCGGGTATCGCCGCTGGCCAGGGTCCAGAGCACCGGCAGGTGATCGTGGCGGGCGCCACCGAGCAGTTCGGCCACGGAGAGGCCCAGCCGCTTGCCCTGGGCATCTAGCAGCGCGGTCTCGAGCGCCGACTTGGCGATGCTGTTGCCGCGGGCATGGCGGTTCAGGCGGGCGCGCAGGGCATTGACGTTGCCGGAGGGCTGACCAACCAGCAGCGGCGCCAGGTAGGTGTCGATGTTGCGCTTGATGCTCTCGGGACTCTCGGGGCCGTAGGCCAGGCCACCGATGGTGGTGCCCTCGCCCAGGCCCTCGATACCGTCACTGTGGCGCATGCGCACGATGACCAGGGTCTGGCAGGCCATGGTGGTCATGGAGAGCTTGTGGGGGCGGATGGTCGGCAGGTCGACCAGCAGCGTCTCGATGGTGTCGATCACGGATGTCATAAGGGCTCCGAAGTCCGGCAATCTGGTAATTGCGTGGCAGTTTGATTGCAGCGTGAAGATCGAACCAATATTGTTTGGGTGCCCTGCCATACCCAGGAGGTATCATGGAACTGCGCCATCTCAGGTACTTCTGCGTGGTCGCCGAGGAGCTGAACCTGACCTGCGCCGCCGAACGGCTGCACATGTCACAGCCGCCGTTATCCAGACAGATCAAGCAGTTGGAGCATGAAGTCGGGGCCGAGCTGTTCGAGCGCGGGCCGCGCGGACTGCGCCTGACCACCACAGGGCAGTTCTTCCGTCAGCACGCCATCCAGATCCTCGAAAAGGTCGATGCCACCCTGGAGGCGACGCGGCGCATGGCCCGCAGCAAGCGCGTGATGTTCGGCATCGGCTTCGTGCCGTCGGTGTTCTATGGACAGTTGCCGCTGCTGGTACGCGGGTTACGACAAAAGGATAATGTCGAGCTGACCCTGGCGGAGCTGACCACGGTGCAGCAGATCCAGGCCCTCAAGGCCGGGCGCATCGACATCGGGTTCGGCCGCCTCAAGATCGACGACCCGGACGTGGAGCAGGAGGTGCTGTTCGACGAGCCGCTGATGGCCGCCCTGCCCGAGGGCCATCCCCTGGCAGGCACCACCCCCAGCCTGGCGGAACTGGCCCGCTATCCCTTGATCCTCTTCCCTGCCAAGCCACGCCCCAGCCTGGCCGATACGGTCCTCGGCCTGTTTCGCCGTCATGGCCTCAAGGTGGAGGTGGTGCAGGAGGCCAACGAACTGCAGACCGCGCTGGGCCTGGTGGCCTCGGAGATCGGCATCACCCTGGTCCCCGAACAGGTCAAGCGGGTACGCCGGGATGACATCGTCTTCGCCTACCTGGCCGACAAGAGCCTCACCTCGCCGGTACTGTGCAGCCGCCGGCGCGGCGAGAAGCCCTCGCCGGTCATGCAAGAGGCCAACGCCATTCTCGAGGTGCTGGTGGAGAACCGGCGCAGCGGGCGCTATCCCTGAGCCCCCGAAGGCCACGCTCGACAATCACGCCACGATTGCCAGAGGGATGAACCCACCTTAAGTCGTACCCCACAGACATGGCATTCGACTGCCTCCTCCCTTAGCCTCCTAATGATCAATAACCACATCGCTCGGGAGACGCCATGAAGGCCATGAAGGTGCCGCCGCCCGGCGTCCTGGTGGTGCTGGCCGGCATCACCGCCGCCCTGCACGTCGGCAAGCTGCCACCCGCCATCCCGGTCCTGCAGGACGCCCTGGCGATCAGCCTGGTCCAGGCCGGCTTCCTGGTCTCGCTGGTGCAGCTGGCCGGCATGTCGCTGGGGCTGGTGATCGGCCTCTCCGCCGATGCCCTGGGGCTGCGCCGCAGCATGGTCACCGGCCTCGGCCTGCTGATGCTGGCCAGCCTGCTGGGCGGGCTGGCCGAGACGGCCACCTCCCTGCTGCTGTGTCGCGCCCTGGAGGGCCTGGGCTTCCTGCTGACGGTGCTGCCTGCCCCGGGGCTGCTGCGCCAGCTGGTGCCGGTCGAACGGCTGAACCGCGCGCTGGGCCTGTGGAGCTGCTACATGGGCATCGGCATCGGCCTCTCCCTGCTGATCGGCCCCTGGGTCATCGAGGGGCTGGGCTGGCAGGGCTGGTGGTGGTGCCTGGCCCTGTGGACCGCCCTGATGCTGCCGTGCCTGCTGAGCGGTATCCCCGCCGACCACCAGCGCCAGGCCGCCCGGGCCCTGGCCCCCGCCCTCGGCGAAGGCTGGGGCCAGCGGCTGCGCGTGACGCTGCGCGCCCCCGGCCCCTGGCTGGTCGCCATCTGCTTCGGGCTCTACTCCAGCCAGTGGCTGTCGGTGATCGGTTTCCTGCCGTCGATCTATCACCAGGCCGGTTTCAGTGGCGGCCAGGTCGGCGCCCTGACCGCCCTGGTGGCCGCCATCAACGTGATCGGCAACCTCGGGTCCGGCCAGCTCATGCATCGCGGCATCGCCCCCAGGCGGCTGCTCCAGGTGGGCTTCCTGGCCACCGGGCTCTTCACCTTCCTCGCCTACAGCGTCCTGACCGAGGCCCTGCCGCTGCTACGCTTCGCCGCCGTGCTGCTGTTCTCGGCAGTGGGCGGCTTGATCCCCGGCGCCCTCTTCGCCCTGGCGGTGCAGCTGGCGCCCAGCGAACGCACCATCTCCACCACCGTGGGCTGGATGCAGCAGTGGTCGGCCTTCGGCCAATTCGCCGGCCCACCCGGGGTGGCGCTGATGGCCTCCCTGGCGGGGGGCTGGCACTGGACCTGGAGCCTCACCGGCGCCTGCTCCCTGCTCGGCGTCCTGCTCGCCCTGCGGATCGCCCGCCTGCCCGGCCAGGCCGCGGTCAGGCCCCCAGCCGGCGCACCAGCCGATCGAGCGGCCCCATCGTCGGCAGACGGCTGACGAAGGCGGCCGCCAATGACAAAAAGTCCCGCACCCCCACAAGGCCCGGGACAAGGAGGAAATCGTGTTGGGCTCCGGGCTACGAGCCGCTCGAAGCCCGAAGCCGAGCAGGCTATTCCAGGGACTCGTAGGGCAGGCCCACGTAATTCTCGGCGATGGTTTTCAGGCCCGCTTCGGATGAGGTGAGGTAGTCGAGCTCCGCCTGCTGCATGCGGGTCTCGAAGTCGGCTTCGTCGGAGAACTTGTGCAGCAGGGAAGTCATCCACCAGGAGAAGCGCTCAGCCTTCCAGATCCGCTTGAGACAGGTCTCGGAGTAGCGCGGGATCAGGTCGGTGCGGCCCTCCTGGTACACCTTGACCATCAGCCGGTAGAGGGTGTTGACGTCGCTGGCGGCCAGGTTGAGCCCCTTGGCCCCGGTCGGCGGCACGATATGGGCGGCGTCGCCCACCAGGAAGAGGCGACCGTACTGCATCGGCTCCACCACGAAGCTGCGCAGCGGCGCGATGCTCTTCTCCAGCGACGGCCCGGTGACCAGCTGCCTGGCGGTCTCTTCCGGCAGGCGGCGCTTGAGCTCCTCCCAGAAGCGCTCGTCGGACCAGTCTTCGACCTTCTCGTCCAGGGGCACCTGGAGGTAGTAGCGGCTGCGGGTCTCGGAGCGCATGCTGCACAGCGCGAAGCCGCGCTCGTGGCGGGCGTAGATCAGCTCGTCGGCGACCGGTGGGGTGTCGGCGAGCAGCCCCAGCCAGCCGAAGGGATAGACCTTCTCGAAGGTCTTGATGCGCCCCTCGGGAATCGACCGGCGCGACACGCCGTGGAAGCCGTCGCAGCCGGCCACGTAGTCGCAGTCGAGACGCACCGTCTCGCCATCCTTCTCGAAGGTCACCCAGGGCGCCTCGCTCTCCAGGTCGTGGAGCTGGACATTGTCGGCCTCGTAGAGGGTCTTGCCGCCGATGGTCGCACGAGCTTCCATCAGGTCGCGGGTCACCTCGGTCTGGCCGTAGACCATCACCTTGCTGCCGCCGGTCAAACCGGCGAGGTCGACGCGCACCCGGCGGTTGTCGAAGGCCAGCTCGACGCCGTCGTGGGGCAGGCCCTCGGCGTCCATACGCTCATCGACCCCGGCCTCGCGCAGCAGGTCGACCATGCCCTGCTCCAGGACCCCGGCGCGGATGCGGCTCAGCACGTACTCGCCGCTCTTGCGCTCGAGGATGACGTTGTCGATGCCCTGGCGGCTCAGCAGCTGGCCGAGCAGCAGGCCGGAGGGCCCGGCACCGATGATGGCGACTTGAGTTCTCATGGGGATGCCCCTATCGAATTCGTTGATGATGCGGTGACTTGTATTTTTCAATGAATCCAACGCAAAAATAAGGCATCATCGGCATCAATACTTGGACATTACGTGGATATCGCATCGACTTTGGTCGAACCCCAGGAGGTGTCATGCCCACCGCTCCTGCCCCCCAGGTGCCGGTCTTCAAGCTCTACGGCGAGACTCGCCACTGGCCGACACCGGACCTGCTGCACTGCGAGTCGATTCCCGAACGCAGCCAATTGCACGACTGGCACATCCGCCCCCACCGCCATGCCGACCTGGTGCACGTGCTGCACGTGGCCAGCGGCAGCGTGGCCCTGGAGCTGGAGGGCACCCCCCATCGCCTGACGGGCCCGCTGGTCATCGTGGTACCCGCCATGGCCATCCACGGCTTCCGCTTCTCCGAGGATATCGAGGGGCATATCGTCACCCTGGCCCAGCCCCTGGCCGAGCACCTCGCCCACAGCCTGGCCGAACAGGGCAAGGCACTCGGTCGCGCCGACTTCCACCGTCTCGACCAGCCGCGGGAGGCACGGCGCATCGCCACCCTGATCGCGCAGATCGACGAGGAGTACCGCCGGCCGGCACCGGGGCGCACCAGCCTGCTGGAGGCACTGACCCAGGCCCTGGTGGTGGAGCTGTCGCGGCTCGACACCTCGCGAGACGAGCGCACACCACGTACTGGCCGACAGCAGCGACACAAGGGCTACGAGCACCTGGCCAGCCTCCAGGCGTTGATCGAGGCCCAGTACCGCCAGCAGCCCAGCGTCGAGTCGCTGGCCAGTCAGCTCGGCATGACCAGCGCCCACCTCAACACCCTGTGCCGCCGCCTGGCCGGCCGCAGCGCCCTGCAGCTGCTCCACGAGCGCCTGCTGCTGGAGGCCAAGCGCCAGCTCACCTACACCAACATGACCATCGGTCAGGTGGCCGACGCCCTGGGCTTCTCGGAACCGGCCTACTTCACCCGCTTCTTCAAGCGCCATACCGGCCACTCGCCGCGGGATTTCCGGCTGCGTCAGCATGCCAGCGAGGCCCAGAAACGCGACGCCCCCGGCCAGGCGAGCTGAACCGGGGGCGTCGTGGATGGGGCAGAGCCCGTCAGAGTATCCACAGGGTCAGGATGGGGAAGGCGATCAGCAGCACCAGGCGCAGCAGGTCGGCGACGATGAAGGGCGCCACGCCTCGGTAGATCTCGCCCAGCGTCACGTGGGGCGCCATGGCCTTGATCACGAAGACGTTCATGCCCACCGGTGGCGTCACCAGCCCCAGCTCCACGGTCAAGACGGTGAGGATGCCGAACCACACCGGATCGATGCCCAGCATGGTGATGATCGGGAACACCACCGGCACCGTGATCACCAGCATGGCGATGGAGTCCATGAACATGCCGAGCACGAAGTAGAGCAGCAGGATCAGCAGCAGCACCACGATGCTCGGCACGTCCAGGCCACCGAGGAAGGTGCTGATGGTGAAGGAGATCCGCGACACCGAGATGAAGTAGCCCAGGGTCTCGGCCCCCACCAGCATGAAGAACACCACCGCCGAGAGCGCCAGGGTCTCCCGCACGCTGTGCCACAGCCCGGCCAGGCGCATGCCCTTGTAGAAGGCATACAGCAGGGTGGCGAAGGCACCGACGCTGGCGCCCTCGGTGGGGGTGAACATGCCCCGGTAGATGCCGGCGATGATGATCACGAAGACCGTGAAGAAGGGCAGCAGCCCCGCCAGGGAGCCCACCTTCTCGGCCAGGCTGGTCGGCTCGCCGGGTACCGCCATGTCCGGCCACAGGCGCATCACCACGCTTACCGTCAGGGCGTAGAAGACGAGCCCCATCAGGCCGGGGAGGATCCCCGCGGCGAACATGTCGCCCACCGACTGCTCGGTGATCACCGCATAGATCAACAGGGCGATGCTGGGCGGGATCATGATCCCCAGGGTGCCGCCAGCCGCCAGGGTTCCGGTGGCCAGCGAACGCTTGTAGCCATGTTTCTCCATCTCCGGCAGGGCCACCCGGGTCATGGTGCTGGCGGTGGCCAGCGAGGAACCGGAGATCGCCGAGAAGACCCCGCAGGAGCCCACGGTGGCGATCGCCATGCCACCCTTCCAGCCACCGCAGATGGTGCGGGTGGAGTTGAACAGCATGCCGGCCATGCCCGAGTGGGCCGCCAGCACCCCCATCAGGATGAACATGGGAATGGCGCTGAAGTTGTAGTTGGAGAGCACGTCCACCGGCACCGACTTGACCATGGAGAGCGCCGCCGGCCAGGAGATCACCTGGGCGAAGCCCACCACCCCGACGGTCAGCATGGTCAGGGCCACCGGCACACGCAGCACCAGCAGCAGCAACAGCCCGATCAAGCCGATGCCGCCGATCATCTCGCTACTCATGGTGCACCCCTCCCCCTTCGGTGGCGAACAGCAGGCCCAGCAAGGCGTGGATCAGGCTGCGCAGCGCCAGCAGGGCACAGAGCAGCGCACCGAACTGGTAGATGGGGCCCATGGGCAGGCGCAGGTCCTGGGTCACCTGGCCGCGCAGGCTGGCGACCTGCGCCTCCTGCCAGAGGCCGATCGCCATCACCGTGCCCAGCACCACGAAGCCGGCCAGGAACAGCCCCCCCAGGCGCTCCTTGAGGGTCGGGGAGAGGCCATGACTGAAGGCCTCCACCACGACCTGGGAGCGCTCGACGCTGGCCGCCATGGCGGCCAGCAGAGAGAACATCAGCAGGTAGCTCACCAGCTCGACGCTGCCCACCACGCTCCAGTTGAGGGCCCCACCGGAGAGGCGGAACACCAGACGCAGCAGCACATCGACGATGGTCACCCCCATCAGGCCGAGCAGCGCCAGGCCGGCCACCAGCAGGCTCAGGCGTGCCAGCTGGCGACTCACGAACGACAAGGCTTGCATGGAATGCCCCCCGCTCAGCTCTGCTCGACCGGGCAGGCATCCCGTGCGGCCACGGCCGCCTCATAGACCTCGCGGGCGTTGTCCAGGCCGCGGCCTTCCAGCTCGCTCAGGTAGTTCTCGATGCCTGCCTCGAGCGGGCCGGCCCAGTCGTCATGCTCGAGCGGGTTGTCGATGACGCGGATGGTGTGGCCTGCCTCCTCGGCCTCCTGCTTGCCGGCCTCGTCCAGGCCGTCGAAGACCCGGCCCGCTACCTCGCTCCATTGCATGCCGCTGTTGTCCTCGATGACCGCCTGCTGCTCGGGGCTCAGGCGATCGAAGCTGCGCTGGTTCATGGTGGCGACGAAGATCAGCGAGTAGAACGGCACCTGGGTGTGGTAGTTGGCCAACTCATTGAGACGGAACACCTTCATGCCCTCCCAGGGAAAGCTCAGGCCGTCGATCACGCCGCGCTGCAGGGAGGTGTAGATGTCCGGGGCCGGCATGCCCACCGGCTGGGCGCCGAGACGCTCGAGCATCTCGCCGGCCACCGCGGTGGGACGGCGGATGCGCAGGCCAGAGAGATCGGCCGGCGACTGGATGTCGTCATCCACGGTGTGCAGGTAGCCGGGGCCGGTGGTGAACATGAACAGCACCTTGGTGTCGTCGTACTCACCGGCGATATGGCCGTCGTCGTAGAGGCTCTGCAGGATGCAGGCGCCCTGGCTGGCGGTGTCGGAGACCCCCGGCAGCTCGACGATCTGCGACAGCGGGAAGCGACCGGCGGTGTAGCCCTGGGCGGTGATGGCGATGTCGGAGATGCCGTTGACCACGCCCTGGTAGGACTGGTCGGCCCGGGTCAGGGTCTGGGAGGGGTAGTTCTCGACGCGCAGCTCGCCGCCGGACTGCTCCTCGAGAGCATCGGCCCAGGCCTGGAAGATCTCCTGGTTGATACCGGAGCCGTCGGGCCAGAAGTGGGACATGCGCAGGGTGGTGGAGGCCTGGGCGGTGGACGCCGCAGTGAGAGTAGCGATGGAAGCCGCCAACAGGCAGCGGGTCAGGACACGGTTCATCAGGGCATTCCTCATCGGCGCCCTCATCGGGGCGCTTTGGCTGTCATTATGGATCCAGTTTACGTTCGCATTGCGAACCTCTGTTCGCTTCCCTGCTCAACTTACACCAAGCACCAAAGCCGCGTTATCTCGACCTTGGTAGGAGGGCAAGCCGCAGGGCGGATGACCGCCTGCGTCTTGGCATGACATGACATTTTCCCAGAGCCAGCACGACGAATAAGGCATTATCAGCACTATCATTTGGACTTTTCCAAGATACCCGGGCGACTTTAGTCGTATCACCCTTCACGGACGGGGCCAGGCTCGAGGCCCAGCAGCTCGGCGTAGCGCAGCCCGATGAAGGCGTGCTCGCGCATCAGCATCTCGGCCCTCGCCCCCTCGCCGTGGCGCAGCGCCTGGACCACCAGCTCGTGCTGCATCTGCGCCAGCTGCAGCTTGCGGTACTCCCGGTCCAGGGCCTCGCTGTCGATGACGATGGAGTCGGCAGCGGCGAAGGGCAGATGGTTATTGCGGGCGATGGCGTCGCCGATCACCGGGCTGCCGGCCGAGCCGACGATGGTCTCGTGGAAGTGGCGGTTGAGCTCACTCCAGGCGTCGATATCACGCTCCTCCAGATAGCCCTTGGCCAGCAGCTCACGCCCTCTCTGGATCCAAACCTGCAACTCATCGTCCAGGCTCGCCGACACCCCCTGCTCGGCCAGGCGACGCGCCGCCAATCCCTCCAGCACCCCGCGCACCTCCACGGCGCAGAGCACATCGGCCTCGGTGAACTCCCGCACCATGAAGCCGCGCTTGCCGGCCCGCTGCAGCAGTCCCTCCTGCTCCAGGGTGCGGAAGGCCAGGCGCACCGGGGTGCGCGAGACCCCCAACTGCTCCGCCACCGCCACCTCGCCGAGGCGCTCGCCCGGCCGGTAGGCCCCCTCGCCGATCAGCTTTCGCAGTCGGCTCACCACACTCTTGTCGCTGTTACTCACCGGATTGTCCTGTTGTCCTTGCCTGTTGTGCTTTCGATCTCTAATGGATCCAACTAAAGCATAAATTGACCTCCCGCGCGACCATGGGCTCTACTTTGGATCCAAACATAACATCCCCGACCGATGACAGCAGCGCTGGCGAATATGCCCGGCACCACCGAGGAGAGAGCCGTGACACTCCAAGCCCCCTATTCCAATGCCCCCTATCCCAAGAATACCTGGTACGTCGCCTGCACCCCGGACGAGCTCGAGGACAAGCCGCTGGGGCGCACCATCTGCAACGAGCCGATCGTCTTCTTCCGCGGCGACGAGGGCCGCGTGGCCGCCGTGGAGGACTACTGCCCCCATCGCGGCGCCCCGCTCTCGCTGGGCTTCGTGCGCGACGGCAAGCTGGTCTGCGGCTACCACGGCCTGGAGATGGGCTGCAACGGCAAGTGCGCCAGCATGCCGGGCCAGCGGGTCCGCGGCTTCCCGAGCATCCGCGCCTACCCGGTGGAGGAGCGCCACGGTTTCGTGTGGATCTGGCCCGGCGACCCGGACCAGGCCGACCCGAGCCTGATCCCCGAGCTGCACTGGGCCAATAACCCGGACTGGGCCTATGGCGGTGGCCTCTACCACGTCAAGTGCGAGTACCGGCTGATGATCGACAACCTCATGGACCTGACCCATGAGACCTATGTGCACGCCTCCAGCATCGGCCAGCCGGAGATCGAGGAGGCCGCCCCCGAGACCACCGTCAACGGCGACGAGGTGATCACCAGCCGGCACATGGAGAGCATTCCGGCGCCGCCCTTCTGGCAGGCGGCCCTGCGCGGCTGCGGCCTGGCCGACGACGTGCCGGTGGACCGCTGGCAGGTCTGCCGCTTCACTCCGCCAAGCCACGTGCTGATCGAGGTGGGCGTGGCCCATGCCGGCCACGGCGGCTACGAGGCCCCGGCGGAAGTCAAGGCTTCGAGCATCGTGGTGGACTTCATCACCCCCGAGACCGACACCTCGATCTGGTACTTCTGGGGCATGGCGCGCAACTTCAAGCCCGAGGACGGCGAGCTCACCGAACGGATCCGCGAGGGCCAGGGGCAGATCTTCGCCGAGGACCTGGAGATGCTCGAGGCCCAGCAGCGCAACCTGCTGCGCTACCCCGACCGCCAGCTGCTCAAGCTCAACATCGACGGCGGCGGCGTCCAGGCGCGGCGCATCATCGACCGGATCCTGGCGGAGGAAGCCGACGCGCAGACGGCATCACAGGAGGCTGCAAAATGAGCGTTCCCAGCTCCCTCTCGTTGATCGTTGAGGTCCAGCATAAGCGCCAGGAGGCTGACGATATCGTCACCTTCGAGCTGGCCGATCCCCACGGCCGGCCGCTGCCGGCGTTCAGCGCCGGTGCGCATATCGATGTGCAGGTCAAGCAAGGGGTCGTTCGGCAGTATTCGCTGTGCAATCACCCCGAGGAGCGCGACCGCTACCTGATCGGGGTGCTGCGCGACCCGGCCTCCCGGGGTGGCTCGGTGGCCATGCACGACGAGATCCGCGAGGGCGACCTGCTCCAGATCAGCGCCCCCAAGAACCACTTCCCGCTGGAGCACGCCAAGCGCACCCTGCTGCTGGCCGGCGGCATCGGCGTGACGCCGCTGCTGTGCATGGCCGAGCGCCTGGCCCACACCGATGCCGACTTCGAGATGCACTACTGCACCCGCTCCCCGGAACGCACCGCCTTTCGCCGGCGCATCGCTGACTCCGGCTTCGCCGAGCGCGTGCACTTCCACTTCGATGACGGCGAGCCCGAGCAGAAGCTCGACCTGGAGCCGCTGGTCGGCACCCCCGACCCCGGGACCCGGGTCTATATCTGCGGCCCGAAGGGCTTTATCGATTTCGTGCTGTCGACCTGCAAGGCCCATGGCTGGGACAGCCACCAGCTGCACACCGAATACTTCGCCGGCGCCGCGGCCGACACCCGCGACGACGACAGCTTCGAGGTGAAGATCGCCAGCAGCGGCGCCAGCTTCACCGTGCCCGCCGACAAGACGGTGCACCAGGTCCTCGCCGAGAACGGCATCGAGATCATGGTCTCCTGCGAGCAGGGTGTGTGCGGTACCTGTTTGACCCGGGTGCTGGAGGGCGAACCGGAGCATCGCGACCTCTACCTGGACGACGCCGAGCACGCCGCCAACGACCAGTTCACCCCCTGCTGCTCGCGCGCCAAGAGCCGGGTCCTGGTACTGGATCTCTAAGCATCGCCTCGACACAACGACAAGAGGAATCCCCATGACACCCCACAAGATCGTGACCGCTTTCACCTCGAAGAGCGCCCTCGGCAGCGCCCTGGCCGCCGTCCTCCTGGCCTCACCGGCCCTGGCCGAGGCCACCACCCTGCGCATCGCCCATGTCTGGCCCGGCGGTTCGCTGATCGACCGCGAGCTCTTCCAGGCCTGGGCGGAGAGCGTCGAGGAGGCCTCCGAGGGCCGCCTGCAGGTGCAGGTCTTCCCCGGTGCCACCCTGACCGGCGCCGACAACGCCTACCAGGGCGTGGTCAACGGCATCGCCGATATCGGCGCCACCGCCCAGGGTTACAACGCCGGGCGCTTCCCCCTGACCCAGGTGGTCGAGCTACCCGGCGTCTCGGCCAGCAGCCGCCAGGGCTCCTGCATCCTGCAGTCCCTCTACGAAGAGGGGCATTTCGATGCCGAGTATTCCGATACCCGCCCGCTGTTCATGTTCACCACCGGCCCCGGCTACCTGCACACCAAGGAGCGTCTGATCGAGACGCCCCGGGACCTGGAGGGGCTGCGCCTGCGTCGCCCCACGCCGCTGGTCGGCGACATGTTCACCCGCCTCGGCGCCCAGGCCGTGGGCATGCCGGCACCGGATGTCTTCACCGCCATGCAGCGCGGCGTGGTGGATGGCCTGAGCTTCAACTGGGAGGCCATGAAGACCTTCCGCCTCAACGAGCTGGCCGGCTACCATACCGAGGTGCCCCTCTACGACCTGTCGCTGTTTGCCACCATGAACCAGCGCACCTATGAAAGCCTGCCCGAGGACCTGCAGCGGGTCATCGACGACCACAGCGGCATGGAGTGGTCGCTGCGCGCCGCCGCCGTCTATGACGAGCTGATCCGCCAGGGCCGCCAGGACGCCGAGGAGGCCGGCCACGAGTTCCTGGTCATCGAGGACGCCCTCGACCACCCGGACTGGGGCCCCGTGCTGCAGGAGACCATCGACCGCTACCTGGAGGAGACCGGCGACGAGGCCGGCGAGATCTACGAGGCCGCCCTGCGGCTCCAGGAGGGCTGCGAGGCCTGAGGACGGGAATCCAGCAAGCAAGGCAACCAGCAGACGACGGCGGGCCCAGTGGCCCGCCATCGGCGTTATCGGCGAAGCCTCAGCCTGCCTTCTTGCTCAATGACGGCTTGCGGGTCACCGGCCGGGCCGTGGCGAACTCGAAATCCCTGGCCTCGAAGATCAGCGACACCAGCACGCCCAGCACCAGGGCCCAGAAGGAGGAGCCGATACCCAGGATCTGCAGGCCGGAGGCGGCGATCAGGAAGGCGAACAGCCCCCCCATCTCGTGCTTGCCCGAGAAGGTCATCTGCATCGCCGAGGTGATCACGCGAACCAGGGCCAGGCCGGCGATGATGGCGATGAAATAGCCCGGCATGGACTGGATCAGGCTGACCACGAAACCGTAGAAGGGGGCGCCCAGCATGAAGATGGCACCGGTGATCACCGCGGCCACCCAGCGTTTGTCGCGATCGCCGGCCTCCGGCGAGGCGCAGATACCCGTTGCCGGGGCGGCGATACAGGTGCTGTGCAGGTTGAAGAAGGCCGAGATCATGGTGCCGACGCCGCCCACGGCGGTGATGGCGTTGGCCGGCACCTCCTTGTAGCCCATGCCCTTGACCAGGCCCACCCCGGCCGGGGTCTCCATGCCCACCAGGATCAGCGCCAGCGGCAGGCCGTAAGCCAGGAAGGCCCCCAGGGTGAACTCGGGCACGATGAACTCGGGGAAGGTCACCGAGAACGCCACGCCGGAGAAGTCGACGCCGCTATAGGCCATGTAGGCGATACCGGCCAGCATGGCGACGATCAGCGGCGGTATCTTGCGTAGCAGGCGCGCCGAGAGGAAGAAGGCCAGGATCATGATGGCCGCCGGCAGCATGGCGTTCTCCAGCGGGGCCACCATGTTGAGACCGAACTTGAGCAGGATGCCGGCGACCATGCCCATCACGATCGGCATCGGGATCAGCTTCATCACGAGGCCCATCACCCCGGCCAGGCCAGCCACCAGGGAGATGGCCCCGGCGATCAGGGTGGCGCCCAGGGCCGCCTCGAGCCCGACCACGGGAATGATGGCCGCGAACAGCAGCGCGCCGGGAATGGAGTTGGCCATGGGCAGGGGCAGCCGGTAGTAGGCCGGCACGAACAGCCCGAACAGGCCGTTGATCAACAGGTAGCTGACGACCCAGATCATGATGAAGTGGGAATCGAGCCCCGCGGCGGTGCCGGCACTGATATGGATGATGCCGGCACTGAGGCCGAAGATGCCGGCGACGATGCCCGCGCTGAGGTTATCGCCGTTGAGGTCGCGGAGGAAGTCGCGGGGCGCGGATCGGAGGCCGACGCCCTTCTCGATATGTTTCATGTGTGCTCCAGGGGTTGTTGTCATTGGTATCAGGGGCTCGTCCCGGAGGCATTCGTCGCCGGCCGGGTAGATCCCGGTGGCCGCTTTGAGGCGGCCCAGCGCCGGGACGAGTCTCAGGCAGTTTCGAGGGACGGAATCGATTCCCAGCCCAGACGCTCCCTGGCGGCGAGCACGTCGTCCCGGGGATCGTGGGTCCAGAGCCAGTCGAAACGCGTCTCCAGCTCGGAAGAGATCTTCGCTTCGTCATCGCCGATCCCTGGGGCGCTGTACTCGTAGAGGTCCCCCGCTTCATGGGAGGTGCGCTGCACCTGGCAGGTGCGCCCGTGGCGTACCGCCTCGAAGGCCGCCAGGGCTTGCTGGGCGTTGTGCTGATCGCAGGCCGGGTCGGTGAGCAGGCTGGCCAGCACATAGGCATCCTCCAGCGCCTGGCCGGCCCCGGCGCCCTGGTGAGGCACCATGGCATGGGCCGCATCCCCCACGATCAGCACCCGATCGCGGTGATAGAAGCGCAGCTCCGGCAGCTCATGCAGGGCCCAGCGCGTCGGCTCGGGAATGCAGGCCAGGATGGCCTGGGATGCCACGCCCCAGCCCTCGAACACGCTGAGCATCTCCTCCTGGCTCACGGCAGTGACCCAGGCTTCGCCCTCGGGCAGCCGGGGATTGGGAGTGGAGCGGTCGGTGATGAAGGCCACCACGTTGATCAGTTCGGACTGCTTGACCGGGAAGGTCAGGATGTGGCGATCGGGGCCGAGGTACATCTGCGGCACCAGCGCCAGCCGCCTGTCGGCACCCCTGGCTTCCATGGCCGCCTCCAGCTGCGTGGTGGGAATCATCCCGCGATAGGCATGGGTGCCGCTCCAGAACGGGCCGAGGTCGCCGTACTGGGCCGGCGGCAGCACATGCTCACGCACCGCCGACTTGATGCCGTCGTAGCCGATCAGGATATCGGCAGTGAAGGAGGTACCGTCGTCAAAGCGTGCGGTGGCACCCTCACCGTTCTGCTGCACCTCGACACAGCGCTTGCCGAAATGGGCGATCCCCTCGGGCAGGTTGGCGACGATGGCGTCCAGGAAGTCGGCCCGATGCACCGAGGACTGGCCGCAGCCGGGTGCCAGGGAAGCGGTCAGGTAGGCGTCGTCGCGGCCGCGCCGCCACTCGAACCAGACGTCCTCATAGGGCGCCGGGGAGGCGTCGGCGATGCGACGATAGGAGGCTTCCAGGCCGAGCAGCTGGATGGCCCGCACGGCGTTGGGGCCGAAGGAGACACCGGCGCCGATCTCGGAGAACTGCGGTGCGGCCTCGAAGAGCTGGACGTCGAGGCCGGGATCCCGCGAGAGGGCCACGGCGAAGGCCACGCCGCCGATGCCGCCGCCGATGATGCCGATGGAAAGGCGTTTTGGTTGGGGGTTGGATACCATGGTCGTATCTCCTGTCAGGGGTTGTTGTCGTCCTCACCACGCTATTCCCCAGCCCCGACAGCAGCCACACAGCCCCCTGCATTCACCGCATAAGCACGACTAATAAGCCGATGAAACAATGACCTGGATCATTTTTCGCCCGCCCGAACTCGACCTTTGTCCAATGCCACCGCCCAGGCGAAAATCGCCCCTGACGACGAGTACGCCATGATCAAACTGTCGGAGATCGACGTGAACCTGCTGGTGGTGTTCGACCTCCTCTACCAGGAGCAGAACACCCAGCGCGTGGCCCTGCGCCTCGGTCTCACCCAGCCCGCGGTCAGCCACGCCCTGAAGCGGCTGCGCACCCTGCTCGGCGACGAGCTCTTCGAGCGCACCTCCAAGGGCCTGATGCCGACACCACTGGCCACCCGCCTGCATCCACCGATCGCCCAGGCCCTGGCCCAGCTGCAGGAGACCCTCAACCGGCCGGAGGACTTCGACCCGGCGGTGAGCGAGCGTACCTTCAACATCGCCATGACCGATATCGGCGAGATCGTCTTCCTGCCTCGCCTGCTCGAACGCCTGACCCGGGAGGCGCCGGGCATCGCCCTGAGCACGGTGCGCAGCCAGCACGAGGACCTGAAGCGGGAGATGGAGGAGGGACGGATCGACCTGGCCATCGGCCTGATTCCCCAGCTCGGCGCCGGCTTCTACCAGCAGGGGCTCTTCGTGCAGCGCTATGTCTGCCTGATGCGGGCCGACCACCCCCTGGCCGCGGGCGAATTCGACCTGGACGCCTTCGTCGCCGCCCAGCATGCCGTGGTGGTGGCCCGCGGCACCGGCCATGGCATCGTGGAGGAACAGCTGGCCCGGTCGGGGGTCAGCCGGCCGGTCAGGCTCGAGCTACCCCACTTCGCGGCGGTGCCCTATATCGTCAGCAGCACCGACCTGGTGGTGACCGTCACCGACAAGCTGGCCGAGGTGACCCGGGAGCGCTTCCGGCTGGCGATGCGCGAGCATCCCGTGCCCTTCCCCGAGATCCCGATCAACCTCTTCTGGCACCGGCGCTTCCACCAGGATGCCGGCAACCGCTGGCTGCGCGGGCTGATCTTCGAGATGTTCGCCGAATGACCATGAACACTTACCTTACCCCTCTCTACCAGCTTTATGTATAATTTTACGCATACCTGGGTAAAGAGGCGTATTCCATGGTTCCCGGATCCTTTGTCTTCCATCGTCCAGCGCTGACCGAATCGATCGTGGCCGGCCTCGCTGGCGAGAGCCTGGTCGACTACAGCGGCGGGTTGTTCCTCGCCGCGCCACGCCGTACCGGCAAGAGCACCTTCCTGCGCCAGGATCTGATGCCTGCCTGCGAGCATCGGGGCTGGGAGGTGGTCTACGTTGATCTCTGGACGAACCGGCATCTTGACCCCGGTTTACTGATCGAGCGCGCCATCATGGCCAAGCTGCAGTCCTATGCGCCGGGCATCAAGAGGCTGTTGAGCGCGGCGGGTGTCGATTCCGTCAGTCTGCATCGGACGCTGACCTGGGACCTCTCACAGCCGGCGCTGCCCGACGAAGCCACGCTGACTGAGGCCCTCCAGGCGCTGCATGAGGCATCGGGGCGCTTGGTGATCCTGTTCGTCGACGAGGCGCAGCATGCACTGAACAGCGAGCTGGGCATGAACACCATGTTCGCGCTCAAGGCTGCCCGAGATGCGCTGACCCTGGGCACCAAGCAACCAGGCCTGCGACTGGTCTTCACCGGAAGCAGCCGGGACAAGCTGGCGCAGCTCGTGCTGAGCCGGGACCAACCCTTCTTCGGCAACACCGTCACCCCCTTTCCACTGCTGAGCAGCGACTTCGTCGAGGCGTTCACCCAGCACGTCAACGCGAAGCTTGCGCCGGGTAACACCTTCCAGGTGGCCGATGTCGCGCAGGCCTTCGAGCGCATGGGGCATCGACCCGAGCTGCTTTGGGAAGTCGTCAAGCGAGTCGCGTTGGAGCTTGGGCGTGCTTCTGATCTGGGCACGCTGTTGCAGCAGGGAGCCGAAGCGGTCCAGGCGGACTACTTGGCTATTTTCCAGTCCGATTTCGACCAGCTGACGGGGCTTCAGCAGGCGATCCTGTTCGTTCTGTCCCGGGCATCAGCCGAAAAACGCCCCTTTACGCCATTCACCCGGAGCACGCTGCAAGAGATCCAAGCCCGCGCTGGGCGCAAGACCCGACCGGCACCGTCAACGATCCAGCGCGGATTGGAGTCACTGCGTGAGAAGGGGTTGGTGTGGCGCTCGGGCCGCGGGGTGTACGCCCTGGAGGATAGCGGCATGGGAGCATGGCTGCTGTCTGGCGATAGGGGATAGATATGACCATGAGCTCGGCAGGAGGAAGCGCCATGCAATATCCCATCGCCATCGAATGGGGTGACGAAAATACCGCCACCGGCATCGTATTTCCGGATATCCCCGGCGCCATCACCGCCGGTGACACCATCGAACAGGCCTATGAGATGGCCGTCGAGGTCGCACACATCCAGCTCGAAGAACTCGCGGCCGCCGGGCAGCCGATCCCCATGCCGGGCAGTATCGCCGAGCATCGTAAAAACCCCGACTTCGCCGGCTGGGGTTGGGGGCTGGTCGAGATCGATGTCTCCCCCTACCTGGGCAAGACCGAAAAGGTCAACGTCACCCTGCCCGGGCGCGTGGTCAAACAGATCGACGATTACGTCACCCTGCACGGCATCAAGAGCCGGTCGGCCTTTCTCACTCGCGCCGCGATTCACGAGCTTGAGCGCCACGCCTCGTAAGACCTCCGTTCGGCGACAGACGCGAGCCGACAAGGGCTGCACCCGACGGATGTTGAACCCTCCTCCCCCACGGCGGCCTCCGGGCCGCCGTTTTCGTTCTCCCCCTCCCCGCCCGAGAGCTCACACTCATCCCAGGCCCATACTCGACCAAAGATGTAGACGCCTGTGAATGACCTGTCCGGGGAGCTGTTGTAGTCTCTATATTGTTTATAGACACAACAGTATTTTCTAACAACATACAGCTCAACCCGGGACCCTGCCGGCAGACAGCAAGGAGCCGATAATGACAGCCTCCACGCTCGACCAACCCCAAGCCCCTGCCTTCACCGCGCCCCAGGTGCGCCTGGAGCGCCGGGAGGACGGCACCCAGCTGCTCGACTCCGCCATCCCGCTGGGCGACGACTACGCCCGCTGCAGCGGCAAGTGGCTGGAGCACTGGGCCCGCGAGGCACCAGACCGCGTCTGGCTGGCCGAGCGCGACGCCCACGACGCCTGGCACAAGCTCACCTACGGCGAGGCGCGCCGGCGGGTGATCGCCATCGCCAGCTGGCTACTGACCCAGGGCCTCAGTGCCGAGCGCCCGCTGGTGATCCTCTCGGACAACAGCATCGAGCATGCCCTCTTGATGACGGCGGCCATGCACATCGGCGTGCCCTCCTGTTCGATCTCGCCGGGCAGCTCGCTGATGTCCCGGGATCACGCCAAGCTCAAGAGCCAGATCGAGCTGCTCCAGCCCGGGGTGGTCTACGCCGATCCCATCGAGCCCTTTGCACCGGCGCTGGCGGCCATCGCCGAGCACCACGACGGTGTGGTGGTTGCCGGTAGCCGCAGCGCCGCCACCGAAGGGGCCACCCCCTTCGCCGCGCTGGAGCAGCATAGCGATGAGCCCGCGGTGATGGCCGCCTTCGCTGCCATTACTCCGGAGACCATCGCCAAGTTCCTCTTCACCTCGGGCTCGGTGGGCACCCCCAAGGCGGTGCCCAACACCCAGCGCATGCTCTGCTCCAACCAGCAGGCCAAGGCCCTGCTCTGGCCGACCCTGGCCGAGCGCCCGCCGGTACTGCTCGATTGGCTGCCCTGGAGCCACAC
Organism: Halomonas sp. LMYGS-3; assembly: GCF_059509875.1. Lineage (NCBI taxonomy): Bacteria > Pseudomonadati > Pseudomonadota > Gammaproteobacteria > Oceanospirillales > Halomonadaceae > Halomonas > Halomonas sp. LMYGS-3. The sequence continues at coordinate 46,184 of NZ_JCAKFQ010000006.1, forward strand.
CTTCGGCGGCAACCACAACTTCAACATCATCCTGCGCTGGGGCGGCACCCTCTATCTGGACGACGGCAAGCCGACCCCGCAGCTGATCGAGAAGACCGCCCGCAATCTGCGCGACGTCTCGCCGACCCACTACTTCAGCGTGCCGCGTGCCTACGACATGCTGGTGCCCCTGCTGCGCGACGACACCGAGCTGCGCCGGGCCTTCTTCCAGCGCCTGGAGCTGATCTTCTACGCCGCCGCGGCCCTGCCCGACCACCTGTGGAAGGAACTCGAGGAGATGGCCCGGGAGACCACCGGCCGCGAGGTGCTGATCGCCTCCTCCTGGGGCGCCACCGAGACCGCTCCCATCTGCACCGACTGTCACTTCCCGGCGGTGCGCTCCGGGGTGATCGGCGTGCCGGTGCCGGGCACCACCCTCAAGCTGGTGCCCACGGCGGGCAAGCTCGAGGTGCGGGTCAAGGGTCCCAACATCTTCAGCGGCTACTGGAAGCAGCCCGAGCTGTCGGCCAAGGCCTTCGACGACGAGGGCTTCTACCGGATCGGTGACGCCGTGCGCTTCGTGGATCCCGAGCGCCCCGAGCTGGGCCTGCTCTTCGATGGTCGCGTCAGCGAGGACTTCAAGCTGCTCACCGGCACCTGGGTGCATGTGGGTGCCCTGCGCATGGCCGGCCTGGATGCCCTCAAGCCCATCGCCCAGGACATCGTGGTCGCCGGCCACGATCGTGACGAGATCGGCTTCCTGATCTTCCCCCACCTGGCCGAGTGCCGCCGCCTCTGCGCGGGGCTGCCCGAGGACGCCCCGGTGGAGGCGGTGCTGTCGCATCCGGCGGTGGTCGAACGGGTGCGCGAGGCCATGCGCACCCTCAAGGCGGGCGGCGGCGGCAGTTCCACCTACCCGACCCGCGCCCTGCTGCTCGCGGAGTCCCCCTCGGTGGAGGCCGGAGAGATCACCGACAAGGGCTACATCAACCAGCGCAAGGTGCTGGAGCGCCGCGCCGACCTGGTGCGCGCCCTTTACGACGACACGGGCGATCCCCGTGTCATCACCCTGAATACCGAGCATTGATGCCGAGGAACACCATGAGCGACACCCTGGTCAAGACATCGCTGGACGACAGCATCTACACCATCACCCTGGCGCGACCGGAGAAGCGCAACGCGGTCAGTGACCGCCTGCTCGGCGCCCTGGAGGAGGCCCTGATCGCCACCCCGGAGGATACCCGGGTGATCATCCTCGCCGCCGAGGGCAAGCACTTCTGCGCCGGCCTGGATCTCGCCGAGCACCAGCACCGCGACCCCTTCGGCGTGATGCAGCACTCCCGCGGCTGGCACCGCATCTTCGATCGCCTGCAGAACGGCGGCATCCCGGTGGTCAGCGCCATGCAGGGCGCGGTGATCGGCGGCGGCCTGGAGCTGGCCACCGCCACCCATGTGCGGGTGGCCGAATCCAGCACCCTCTACCAGCTGCCCGAGGGGCGCCACGGCATCTTCGTCGGCGGCGGCGCCTCGGTGCGGGTGGCCAACATCATCGGCCCCGGACGCATGTGCGAGATGATGCTCACCGGCCGCATCCTGGAGGCCGAGGAGGGCCAGCGCCTGGGGCTCTCCCACTACGTGGTCGGCGAGGGCGAGAGCCTCGACAAGGCCCGCCAGCTGGCCGCCCGCATCGCCGAAAACGCGCCCATGGCCAACTGGGCCATGGTGTCGGCCATCTCGCGCATCGACAACATGTCCAGCGACGACGGCCTCTTCGTCGAGTCGCTGACCGCCGCCCTGACCCAGACCAGCCCCGAGGTCACCGAGCGCATCGGCAGCTTCTTCAAGAGCAAGGGCCAGGGGCCCCGCAGCTGATTCCGCCAGGAGATAGCCAGATGAAATTCCAGGACAACAGCTTTATCGTCACCGGCGGCGCCTCGGGGCTCGGCGAGGCCACCGTGCGCGCCCTCCATGGCGCGGGCGGCAAGGTCGTGATCGCCGACCTCAACGTCGAACGCGGCGAGGCCCTGGCCAGCGAACTGAACGCCCAGGGCGAACGCGTGCGCTTCCGGCGCACCGACGTCACCGATGAGCAGGACGCCCAGGCGACGGTCGACCTGGCCGTGGAGGCCTTTGGCGGCCTGCACGGGCTGGTCAACTGCGCCGGGGTCGGCAACCCGGCCAAGGTACTCGATCGCGAAGGCAACCCTCAGCCCCTCGACACCTTCTCGCGCATCGTCAACATCAACCTCAACGGCAGCTTCAACATGGCGCGCGTGGCGGCCGCCGCCATGGCCAGGGGCGAGGCCCAGCAGGACGGCGAAAGGGGCGTGATCATCAACACCGCCTCGGTGGCGGCCTTCGACGGCCAGATCGGCCAGGCCGGTTATGCGGCCTCCAAGGGCGGTATCGTCGCCATGACGCTGCCCATGGCCCGCGAGCTGGCCCGTCACGGCATCCGGGTGATGACCATCGCCCCGGGGCTCTTCATGACCCCGCTGATGAAGACTCTCCCGGAGGAGGTGCAGCAGTCCCTGGCCGCCGCCATCCCCTTCCCCAAGCGCCTGGGCGAGCCCGACGAGTTCGCGCGTCTGGCCTGCCATATCGTCGACAACGCCATGCTCAATGGCGAGACCATCCGCCTGGATGGGGCCATTCGCATGGCACCGCGTTAAGAGTTTTTTCACGGCTCGGTGAAAGCGATGAGCTTTTCCGGCGCCAAGCCAACGCGAGGGCGCTGTGAACCCATCCCTGGGCGCTACTTTTGCCATCCATGGCAAAAGACCCTCGCTTCGGCTTGTCCCCGGCGCTCATCTCGCTAGGCCTGCTGAAAACAGCTCCATGCCTCGGTTGGACTGGGTCAGCCCCCTTTCCGCCCACGATCCGGTCACTGTCAGTTTGAGGACGCCATCACCATGATCGACTATCAAGCGCCGCTGCGTGATATGCAGTTCATTCTCGACGAGCTGGCCGGTCTCGAGCGGATCGCCGAGCTGCCCGGCTGCGAGGACGCCTCGCCGGACCTGGTGGGCGCCGTGCTGGAGGAGGCCGGCAAGTTCGCCGCCGGCGTGCTCGCCCCCCTCAACCCGGTCGGTGACCAGCAGGGCTGCCGCCTGGAGGGCGAGCGGGTGATCACCCCCGACGGCTGGCAGGCGGCCTACGATCAGTTCCGCGACGCCGGCTGGATCGGCCTCTCCCTGCCCCCGGCGCATGGCGGCCAGGGACTGCCCAAGCTGGTCTCCACCCCGGTGTGGGAGATGTGGTTCTCCACCAACATGGCCTTCGCCATGCTGCCCCAGCTCAACGTGGGCCAGACCGAGGCGCTGATGATCGCCGCCAGCGAGGCGCAGAAGGCCACCTGGCTCGAGAAGATCGTCAGCGGCGAGTGGGCCGCCACCATGAACCTCACCGAGCCCCAGGCCGGCTCGGACCTGGCCGCCACCCGCATGCGCGCCGAGCCCACGGACGACGGGGCCTACCGCCTGTTCGGGCAAAAGATCTTCATCTCCTACGGCGAGCACGAGCTGACGTCCAACATCGTGCACCTGGTGCTCGCCCGGCTGCCCGACGCCCCGCCCGGGGTCAAGGGTCTGTCGCTGTTCCTGGTGCCCAAGTACCTGCTCGACGAACAGGGCGAGCCGGGGGAGAAGAACGACATCCGCTGCATCGCCATCGAGCACAAGATGGGCATCCACGGCAGCCCCACCTGCACCCTGAGCTATGGCGACCAGGGCGGCGCCCTGGGCCATCTGGTCGGCGACCCGCACCAGGGCCTGGCCACCATGTTCGTGATGATGAACGACGCCCGCTTCAATGTGGGGGTGCAGGGCGTGGCCCTCGGCGAGCGCGCCTACCAGGCGGCCCTCGCCTACGCCCGGGAGCGGGTCCAGGGCCGCGATATCGTCACCGGCGGGGCCGGCAAGCCGATCCTCGCCCACCCCGACGTGAAGCGCATGCTGGTGTCGATGCGCGCCCGGCTGATGGCCATGCGCGGCCTGCTCTACACCGCCGCCAGCTGGTTCGACCTCGCCCGCCACCACCCGGAGGCCGAGGTCGCCGACAAGCATCGCCGCTACGTCGACCTCCTGATGCCGGTCGCCAAGGGCTGGTGCACCGAGGTGGGCAACGACCTCTGCGACGAGGCGATCCAGGTATTCGGCGGCATGGGCTTCGTGGAGGAGACCGGAGTTGCCCAGCTGTTCCGCGATGCCCGCATCATCACCATCTACGAGGGCACCACCGGCATCCAGGCCAACGACCTGCTGGGCCGCAAGATCCTGCGCGAAGAGGGCGCCACCCTGCGCGAGCTGATCGCCGATATTCGTGAGACCGCCTCACCACTCGACGGCCATGCACGGCTCGGCGACCTGGCGGAGGCGCTGCGCGACCAGGCGGCCTTGCTCGAGGAGACCACCGACTGGCTGCTCGCCCACCGGGCCGACACCGCCGACCTCTATGCCGGTGCCGTACCCCTGCTGCACCTGCTGGGCATCGCCTGCGGCGCCTGGCAGATGTCGCGCCTGGCGCTCGCCGCCGACACCCGCCGCCAAAACGACGACGGCGACGCCGACTACCTGGCGGGACTGGTGGAACTGGCGCGCTTCTATATGGCTACCCAGGCCCCCCAGGCCCGGGCCCACGGTCATACCCTGCGCCAGGCCGGGGCGGTATTGACCCGGTTTCCCGAAGGCGGGCTCTAAGAGCTCCCCCCACACTCCCGGGTGATGGGCGCTGGGGGCAGGCCGAAGAGGAGGGTCCGATTCCAGGGAAGGAATCGGTAGCGCCCAGGGAGGGGTTCACAGCGCCCCCGCGTAGGCCTGCCCCCGGAAAAGCCCACACCGGCTCCACTGAGCTGCTTAACAGGAGAAACGCCATGAAAGTCCTCGTCGCGGTCAAACGCGTCATCGACTACAACGTCAAGATCCGGGTCAAGCCGGACCACTCCGACGTCGACCTCACCAACGTCAAGATGGCCCTGAACCCCTTCTGCGAGATCGCCGTGGAAGAGGCGGTGCGCCTGAAGGAAAGGGGTGTGGCCACCGAAGTGGTTGCCGTGACCATCGGTCCCAAGGCCGCCCAGGAGCAGTTGCGCACCGCCCTGGCGCTGGGCGCCGATCGCGCCGTGCATGTCGAGACCGACGAACGCGTCGAGTCCCTGGCCGCCGCCAAGGCGCTGGCCAAGGTGGTGGAGGCCGAGCAACCGGGGCTGGTCATCCTCGGCAAGCAGGCCATCGACAGCGACAACAACCAGGTCGGCCAGATGCTCGCCGCCCTGACCGGCCTGCCCCAGGGCACCTTCGCCTCCGAGGTGGTCATCGAGAACGACAAGGCGCGGGTGACCCGCGAGATCGACGGCGGCCTGCAGACCGTGGAGCTCACCCTGCCGGCCATTGTGACGACGGATTTGCGCCTTAACGAGCCGCGCTACGCCAAGCTGCCCGACATCATGAAGGCCAAGAAGAAGCCGCTCGACGTCAAGACCCCGGCCGAGCTCGGCGTCGAGGTGGCCGCGAAGGTCACGCTGCTCAAGGTCGAGCCGCCCCCCGAGCGCCAGGGCGGCATCAAGGTGGGCTCGGTGGACGAGCTCGTGGACAAACTCAAGAACGAAGCCAAAGTTATTTGAAAACAGCGCTTTGAAAGGAGCTGATCGCATGAGCATTCTGGTCCTCGCCGAACATCACGACGGGCAGCTGAGTGCCGCCACCGCCCATGTGGTGGCCGCGGCCCAGCAGATTGCCAAACACGGCGGCGGCAATATCGACCTGCTGGTGGTGGGTGAGGGCATCGGCGCCGTGGCCGAGGCCGCCGCCCGGCTCGACGGCGTGAGTCGCGTCCGGGTGGCCAACCACGCCGTCTACGCCCACCAACTGGCCGAGCCCACCGCGGCGCTGCTGGCCGAGCTGGCCTCCGACTACACTCACGCCCTGGCAGCGGCCTCCACCACCGGCAAGAACGTGCTGCCGCGCGTCGCCGCGCTCAAGGACGTGGCGCAGCTCTCCGAGATCATCGCCGTGGAGAGCGCCGACACCTTCCAGCGCCCCATCTACGCCGGCAACGCGATTGCCACCGTGCAGAGCGGCGATCCGCTCAAGGTGATCACCGTGCGCGCCACCGCCTTCGACGCGGTCGGCGAAGGTGGCAGCGCCGCCATCGAAGCGGTGGACCTGTCCTTCACGAATGGGGCCGACAACGCCCAGTCCATCTTCATCAAGGAGGAGCTGGCCAAGTCCGACCGCCCCGAGCTGGGCAGTGCCAAGGTCGTGATCTCCGGCGGCCGCGGCATGGGCAGCGGCGAGAATTTTCAACTGCTCGAGGGCATCGCCGACAAGCTCGGCGCGGCCATCGGCGCCTCGCGGGCCGCGGTCGACGCCGGCTTCGTGCCCAATGACATGCAGGTCGGCCAGACCGGCAAGATCGTTGCGCCCGAGCTCTACATTGCCGTGGGCATCTCGGGGGCGATCCAGCACCTGGCGGGGATGAAGGACGCCAAGGTGATCGTGGCGATCAACAAGGACGAGGAGGCGCCGATCTTCCAGGTGGCGGACTATGGCCTGGTCGCGGATCTGTTCCAGGCGCTGCCGGAGCTCGAGCAGAAGCTGTAAGTCTCTCTCCGTACCGACGATAACGCGGGCCGGTCCTTTCGGGGCCGGCCCGCTGTCTGCCTGGATGGTTCATGACGGACGGGCAGCACGGTGCGCGGCTGTGGTCACAGGCGTCTCGCTGTGATGCCAATGCTGATGCATACTGGCATCAAGACAGATGCAGAGTCTTCACCATGCGCACTACCATCACCATTGATGACGCCCTGTACGAACAGGCGGTGAGCCTCGCCGAGTCGGGCATGGACAAGCCAGCCGATATCGTCCGGGAGGCCATCAAGACCTATGTGCGGGTGCAAGCGGGCCGGCGCCTGGCGGCCTTGGGGGACGGCACCGGAAATGCAGGATATCCCCCGGCGTCGCGGGGATCCGGCGGAGTCATGAGCGTACTCGTCGACACTTCGGTATGGGTGGATCACTTCAGGCACCGGAATGCTGCCTTGGTCGACTTGCTCGAGAGCGACCTGGCGATGACGCAGTACAGGGTAGGAGACTCCATGGCGACATTGACCCAAAAAACTTAAATACAGATATTTTTTGGTGATGCCGTTAATATCACAACTTTCGTCATAAATTAGTGGATTTTTGGATACCTTTGCCACGAGTTGCATACTACTTCTACGCGCAACCATGTGTGTGCAATCTATCGACCACCTCATTTACTCAACCTGAGCACATCATATCATCCCGAACTGCAACCAACGGAAAAACTGCAAACCTTAGATCAATGATGGACTTGATAAATAACCATAAAAACCAAGACTTCATCAATCACCCGTGTTCCGACATGCACTGGGCATACGGATCAGTTTTGCAGCCACTTTCTGAATCCGAGGTGCGCCGAGAAGAATTAGCAAGAAGGCAATTGGCCAAGAGATATAGAAGGCTCGCCACCATCGGCTTAAGAACCCTTCGTCGAGACCGGTATTAACCCATGTAATCAAACATGTCATCAATGTCACCATATAGATTGACATCAGCACTGAAAACACCAAGGGCATTAGCCTAGGTGGAAATATCATAACCCCTCCGCGCTAAAAATATTCATATAACAACAGCCTAAAGCAAAGCCCCATCTTCTGGACAACCTAACAGGTTATCTATGCTCTGATCGGTTGATCATAGGCTTCAGGCGAACCTAGACTGGTGGGGATCCCAAGTATCGACATCCTCCGACTGGGCAGCGATGCCCTAGAGCAGCACATCTCCAACCATGTCGCCGATTTCGGCCAGCGAGATGATCAGTGGCGAGTAGGTGGATGCCTTGACATGCCCGTTGTACGACGAACCTATCTTAGTGTCTGCAGACTTCCTGGGCAAGCCATCGATATCTAGTGTCACATCCCGTGGCCGGAGTACGGGGTGCAGGAAGCCGCCTGGATCCTGCTCGACTATGGCTCAGCTCAACGGCAGTTACCGCCTCAGCAACCGGAACTGCGCGCCGCTACACCTCGCCATCCGAACGCGCCGGCACGAATGGCGCGTTCTTATTTTCACGCGGGCATGGTGGCCGGCACAATGCATCGATACGCCCTGTGGCTCCCTGATAGAACTCGAGGCCGCGACTCGATGGGACGACTACTACTCGGCCATAGAGCTCCGCCCAAGGGAACACATGTCATAGGCTATATCGTCACTGTACAACCTTACCCAACCTTTCAAAAATTTTCGCACTGGGACAGAAATTTCGAGCCTCCGCGACAGAAGCTCCTGAGCGCATGGACTTCCAGCAGACACCAACTACCGGACAATTATTGCAAGCCTCCTCCAAGGCTTCAAGCTGAGACGACTCTGTAGTTGAAAAGTCACTCCTTGACACTCCAAACCGACTCATCATCACCGGCATCAGCGTTTCGGCAGGTATCAAGCCCCAGCGGGCACCATTACTCAGCTGCCTCGCCACCTCTCTCTCAAAATCGACTTCTAGTTTGAAATCGGCATCCTGGATCAGCTTCCGATAGGTTTCAGTAGATCCCTCCTGTATATCGAGAACCACTTTCGAGAGAGAACGTTTATAGAAAAAATCCGAAACCCTGTGCATGCCAGCCACCAAACAATCAATGCGTATATTCATAACGACTCATCCTCCAGGCAGGTAAATCAGTGCAAAGAACGCACCCCTCAAAATACTTCCATGCCTAACTATAATAGGACGGAATGTAATATTTTCTTTGACACAGGTCATTTTTCTCTCATAAGGAATAACCGACGACTTCACCCCAGTGACCTCTCCTCTGATGGCCATTGACAGGAGCCCACGCTCAATACGGGTTTCGCTCCCTGGCTGTACTTCGTTGACATACTGCACCGGCGGCGCATAGCCCAACGGACCTGAGCGCCCCTCGCACCCATCTCTTCAGGGTCATGCCAGCACTCTCCGCAGTCAGGACGGAAGCGTGTCGAGCCACTACAGGCAACACCCGACGCATGCGACCAAAGTCGCAGCGCCATGCCTTGCATTGTCGCCGAAAAAATACTTAGATATAGAAGTATATTCAGCCACACGACAAGAAAGGTTGGTATCCTATGGCTAGCCCCTCCGACGAACTCCCCATGAGTGAACTGGTCGTCACCGCACTGGACGCGATCGCCGATGGCATCTACCGCATAGAGCTCGCTGATCCCGATGGCGACGACCTTCCCGAATTCACACCCGGCGCTCATGTGCGCCTCGAGACTCCCAGCGGCCAGGTGCGGCACTACTCGCTGTGCAATGATCCCGACGAGCAGGATCGGTATGTCATTGCGGTCAAGCGCGAGGAGGAAGGCACCGGCGGATCGAAGAGCCTGGTTGACGAAACCCGGGTGGGCGATCGCCTCAAGGTATCGGCGCCGCACAACGACTTCGAGCTGACAGGCAACCCCGCTCGCTACATCTTCATCGCCGGCGGAATCGGCATCACCCCGATTCTCTCGATGATTCACCACCTGCGGGCCACCGGAGGCAAACCCTTCAAGCTCTACTACCTGACGCGCGAGCCGTCGCAAGCCGCCTTTCTCGAGGAACTCAGCGCTCCCGAGTATCGAGGAAAGGTGGTGATCCATCATGACCATGGCGATCCCGACAACGCCTATGACCTATGGCCGGTCCTCGAGCAGCCCAAGGGGGCCCACATCTACTGTTGCGGCCCCCGGGGGCTGATGGAAGCGGTTCGCGACATGACCGGCCATTGGACACCCTCCAGTGTGCACTTCGAGGACTTCGGCGCGAACCAGTCGGCCAGCGCGGCAGAGGACACGCCCTTCACCGTACGCCTCCACAAGACCGGCGAGGCGATTCCGGTACCGGCAGGCGTCTCGATCCTCGAGGCATTGAGAGTGAACGGCCACCATGTGCCCTACTCCTGCGAAAGCGGCACCTGTGGCTCCTGTCGGACGCGGCTTCTGGAGGGAGAGGCGGAGCACCGTGACCTGGTACTGTCGGAGGCCGAGCGAGAGGACCACATCATGGTCTGCGTCTCGCGCGCGTGTTCGAAGGAACTGGTGATCGATCTGCCCGAATGATCCATTGCTTCACCACGGAGTCCGCACCATGACAGTGCCACGCTTGAAACTCGGCATCGCGGGGTTGGGCCGCGGCTTCATGCTGCTGTTGCCCACCCTCGCGGCCCACCCCGGTATCCGCCTGGTGGCGGCTGCCGATCCACGCTCGGAGGCCCGCCGGCAGTTCCGTGCCGATTTCGCCGCCACCACCTACGCCGAAGTCGCCGATCTGTGCGCCGATCCCGACGTGGAAGCGGTATATGTCGCCACTCCCCACCAGTTTCATCGCGAGCATGTCGAACTGGCGGCGGCACATGGCAAGCATGTACTGGTCGAGAAGCCGATGGCACTCTCCCTCGGGGATTGCCAGGCCATGATCGATGCCATGCACCGCGCCGGTCGCTGGCTGGTCGTCGGACACAGCCATAGCTTCGATGCGCCCTATCTGCGCACCCGCGAGATGATCGACCGCCAGGACTTCGGGGCGGTGCGCATGATCAGTGCCCTCAACTACACCGACTTTCTCTACCGCCCCCGCCGTCCGGAAGAGCTGGACACGTCGCAGGGTGGCGGTGTGGTGTTCAGCCAGGCCGCTCATCAGGTCGATATCGTTCGTCTGCTCGGCGGAGGGCACGTCAAGAGCGTGCGGGCCGCCACTGGAAGCTGGGATCCTGCCCGCCCCACGGAAGGCGCCTACAGTGCGCTGCTCACCTTTGACAATGGTGTCTTTGCCAACATGACCTACAGTGGCTTCGCGCATTTCGACAGCGATGAACTCTGCGGATGGTCAGGCGAACTGGGGCAGCCTCGAGATCCCGACCAGTATGGCGGTGCCAGGGCGAAGCTGGCGGAGATTCAAGGACCCGAAGAGGAAGCCGCCCTCAAGAATACCCGCACCTATGGCGCCGGCCTGTCCCTGGCCAATAGCCAACCACAGGACACCGCACACAATCATTTCGGCTTCGTCCTCGTTTCCTGCGATGACGCCGACCTTCGTCCTATGCCGAACGGGGTGCAGGTCTATGCCCATACTCACCGCCATCTGGAACCCTTGCCGCCACCGGAGATCCCGAGGCGTGAAGTCCTGGATGAACTGATAGGTGCCATACGCCATGACCGTCGCCCCATTCACACCGGCGAATGGGGCATGGCAACGATGGAAGTCTGCCTGGCGCTGCTGGAATCCGCCCGGCATGACCATGAAGTCATGCTATCCCACCAGGCAAGTGTGCCGGAACCGGTGTGTTATAATGGAACTTTGGATTAGGGCAATATTGCATTCTTGGAGGACGCCACGATGCCTCGTACTACCAACCAGGAAACCAAAACGGTTCTTCGTCATTGGCAAGAGGATGTGCCGGACGATCGCCTGGCTCACTTGATACGTGATGCTGGACGAGTTCTGACAAAAAGCCTGCAGACACGCTTGGCGGAGCACTCAGTCAGCTTTGGTCACTGGTCGTTCCTGCGTATCCTCTGGGTAACGGAAGGATTGACCCAACGCGAGCTCAGCGAACAGGCTGGCCTGATGGAGCCCACGACCTTTACCGCCCTGAAGGCGATGGAAGCCAACGGCCTGATCGAACGCCGACAACTGAATGGTAACCGCAAGAACATCCATATCTACCTGACAAAGAAGGGACGCGATCTCAAGGAAACCCTGATCCCCCTGGCGGAAGAAGTCAACGATATTGCCGTGCAGGGTGTCGAATGTGAAGATCTCCGCGTGACACGACGCACCTTGCTCAAGATCATCAGCAACCTGGCTGCGGCCAACGAATAATTCCTGACCACCATCACCCTCATACTCACCATCCTATGGGATAGCGATGAATACCAATGTTTCGACCTCGGTTACGGCCACCCAAAGTAAAGAAGAACTATTGGGGGACCTGGTAGATGCCAACCATATCCTTTTCAATGAAGGCGTACTCGATGCCTTCGGCCATGTCAGCATCCGGCACCCGGAACATTCCGAACGGTTTCTGCTGGCGCGCAACATGGCTCCCGGGCTCGTCACGTTGGATGATATCCTGACGTTCGATCTCGATGGCAACCCCATCGATGCCGATGGCCGCTCCGTCTATCTTGAGCGCTTCATTCATGGCGAGATCTACCGTGCGCGACCGGATGTCATGGCGGTTGTGCATAGTCACTCCCCTTCCGTCGTCCCCTTCAGTGCCGTCAAGTCGACTCCCTTGCGGCCGATGTGCCACATGAGCGGCTTCCTGGGTGCAGGCGCGCCGATCTTCGAGATCCGGGACACGGCAGGCACAGCGACTGACCTGTTGATCCGGGATCGTTCGCTGGGGGCTTCGCTTGCCGACTCCCTGGGAAACAACAATGTCGTGTTGATGCGCGGGCATGGCGCGACGGTCACCGGGCCAACCTTGAAGCACGCGGTCTACCGAGCCATCTATGTCGAAGTGAATGCGCAGCTTCAAGCTGATGCGCTACGACTTGGCCCCATCGAGTACCTGACTCCCGAGGAGGCCAACGCAGCCAGGGAGACGACCGAGGGGCAGGTGGAGAGGCCCTGGCAACTATGGAAAATGCGGGCACGCCAGGCGCAAGCCCATCTCGGAATTTGAGGCCTTGGCACATCGGAGACACCACCAGCTGTCGACTCCACGCTTGATATTTAAGTGAAGTCGGCAGCCCCAAGGGTATCTTGTCTTTTCACATCGATAGACGCATCGAAAGATCGATAGCCTTTAGGTCCTTAGTCAGGGTGCCAAGGGAGATGTAATCCACCCCCGTCCTTGCTATATCGATCAAGGTGGCCTCCGTTACGCCTCCCGAGGCCTCGAGCATCACGCGTCCTGTCGCCACACGCACCGCCGTGCGCATGTCCTCGACACCGAAGTTGTCCAGCATGATCATGTCGGGCCTCGCCTCGAGAGCTTGCTCGAACTCCTCGAAGTCTTCGACTTCCACTTCGATAGGCTTCTGGGGTGCCAGACGCCTTGCTTCGTCTATCGCCATGGCGATACCCCCACAAGCCGCAATATGATTCTCCTTGATGAGATAGCCATCATACAGGCCCATACGGTGACTGAGACAACCACCGCAGGTTACCGCATATTTCTGAGCTAGGCGCAAGCCGGGTAAGGTCTTGCGAGTATCCAGCAATTTCACCAACGTTCCTTCGATTAACCGGGAAAAATAGCGACTTCGGGTCGCAGTACCCGAGAGAACCTGGAGAAAATTGAGCGCGCTTCGCTCTCCGCTGAGCAGTGATCTGGCATTTCCTGAAATGTTACAGATTGTCTGACCGGCCGTGACGCAATCACCATCGGCGACTTTCCACTCAACATCGACTCGAGGATCGAGCTGCTTGAAGGTCTCGTCAACCCAAGTAGTGCCACAAACAATGGCATCTTCCTTCGCGATGATGCAAGCTTCTGCCTCACACACATCGGACACCAGTCGCGCTGTAATATCGCCACTTCCGAGGTCTTCTTCAAGTGCAGAAGCTACGTTTCTTTTTACCTCTTTGTTGAGCACATGCTTATCAAGCTTATACATTAAAAATCCACCGTTTCATACTTTCTATACAATTCCAAAATACACAATTGAACTAATGCCCGCCACCATAGCAATGGTGCCTAGCACAACCCATCGATTCACCACATCTTCTCCATTCCTAAAAAACACGGACATCAGCAATACAAAAAAGGGAGTCGTTGAAGCCAATGGAGCAACAACGGAAAGCCTTCCATCCTGAAGGGCCATATAAAGAAATACAGGACCGAGACTTGAGAAAAGACCAGAAACTACAAAAATGAAAAACTCACCACGACCACAAACAGCAACATTGACATGCCTGGAAATACCACGAATAGCCTTGGAAAATATCAGATAGCTTGCCAATATAACCCAGGAAGCTGTCGTGGTGACTGCGGCTGCAATTACTGGATCTGTTCCATTATCAATGCCTATTTTCCTGAATACTATTGACACACCATAAAAAAGCGATGCAGCCAAAGGAAGGAAAAGATACCATCTGGAAGTGTCAACTGATGAATGCACAGTCTGTTGTCCACTCTGTGAACCAAGAAAAGCAGTACCTAACAGAACAAGCCCGATCCCCGGGAGCACTGCAAGATCAACGCCTTCACCAAGAAAAATGATGGCCAGTAGCACGGTAAACAATGGATGCGTCAATGTGATCGGAGTAGTGATATTCGCACCCAAGCTTGCCATACCAAGAATCTGGAACAACCGACCAAGAAGGGGAGCAAAAATTCCAGCCAAGACAAAGTGACGCCATTCCCACCACTCCGTGAGCTGCCAGTCATCCCTGAGAAGACTCCAGCCCCACAGAAAAACCACGTTAGTCGACAGGGTCACCCATAGTGCCGTAAGGGATGATGAGGTCTTGACACCAATCTTCACAAGAACAAAAGTAGCGGCGAACATCAGCGAAGACAACAGGGAAAGCAGGATGGGCATTATCACCGAGTTCAACACCACGGCCTTAAAATAATAAATCACTCATAGAGACCAAGTTAACGCCGATAACTCATGGCGTGTAGCCTGGCCTCTATGAGAATAGGTTATTATAAACAAGCAACTACTTTTTATATCATACCATCGCCTTATGCCGATGCAGCCGCAAATGAGGTGTGGCGATAATCGCTATGGCGACCACGATCATCGCCAAGGCAACCGCCCACCAGCTTGGAGTGATGAAGAGCAGTCCTGCCAAGCCAAAGCCAAGCCTCGGAAGCATGATGACTCGTCCGCGCCAGTACCCTTCCACCGCGATACTCAGCAGCAGGACACCGATCACCGCGGTAATACAGGTAACGGCGATCTCCATCCAGTCGCCGACCATCAGCAGTCCCTCACCATACACGAAGGCAAAGGGCACGATGAAAGCCGTAATGGCCAACCTTACGGCCCCGGTGGCAATCTCCAGGGGCTTGGCATCCGCGATGGCCGAAGCGGCGAAGGCGGCCACCGCCACCGGGGGTGTCATGGCCGAGAGCACGGCGAAGTAGAGGATAAACATGTTGGTCTGAAGGACGCTGAAGTCCAGGCCCAGCAAGGTGGGCCCCACTAGCACGGCCGCCAGGATGAAGGCCGAGGGAGTCGGCATGCCCATGCCCAGGATGATCGCCAGTATGGCGGAGATGATCAGTGCCAAGAAGGCAGTATCACCGGCCAGCAAGTAGACGAGATCGGCAAACTTGCCGCCTAGACCCGTCATGGAGATCCCCCCGATCACCAGCCCAGCCGCCGCACAGGCCGCCACGACGGAGACCATGCGTAGCGTGGTGACGGCCAGGGCATCCCAGATCGCCTTGGGTCCCATCCGGGTCGAACTACGGACCGCCGAGACGATCAACACCACCGCCGTGGCAAGCGCCGCGACAAAGGTCGGGGAATACCCCATCAGCAGAGCCGCCGACAACGCAACCAACGGGAGGATGAACAGGCCACCGTTCTTGAGAGTCCCCTTCAGCGGTGGGGTTTCCTCCTTCGACAATCCTCTCAGCCCCAGTTTCTGGGAGCGCAAGTGTACCTGCGCGTAAACGCACAGGAAATAGAGCAGCGCGGGAATGATACCGGCAATGGCGATATCGCGATACTCGATGCCCGTATACTCCGCCATGATGAAAGCGGCGGACCCCATGACCGGGGGCAGCAGACTTCCGCCGGTGGAGGCGGCCACTTCGACGCTACCCGATAGTGGCTTGCTATACCCGAGGCGCTGCATGATCGGGATAGTAACGGAGCCCGTCGTGACGACGTCGGAGGTCGGGCTCCCCGACATGGTACCGTAGAGTGCCGAGGAAATGACGGCGATCTTGGCCGGCCCGCCGGTTCTACGGCCGGCAACCGCGGAAGCCAGATTATAGAAGAACTCGGCACCGCCCGCCTTGGACAGGAAGGTTCCGAACATCACGAACAGGAAGGCATAGGTCGCCGCGACGCGAAGCGGCACCCCGAACAGGCCATCCGAGGTGAACATCATGATATCGAGAAAGTGATTGTAGCTGACCTCCCGGAAACCAAGTGCTCCCGGTAAGCCGTGCCCCCAAAGGTTGTAGACGACAAAGACCAGGACGACACTGGTCAGGCCAAAGCCGACCGTACGTCTCGTCGCCTCGATGGTCAGTACTAGGAGCACGCTGGCCGCCAGCAAGTCAAATGTCTCTAGTGGGAATAGCAAGGTGATGCGCTCGACGATCCGCTGGCTTTCCACGAGAAAATAGAGACCAACAACGAGACTCGCCACGACAAGACACCAGTCGAACACGCTGGGGCGGTCCTGACGCCCCTTGGGCCCAGCGCTCACATTGAGGAACAGCAAGGCCAGCATGGCGGAAAGGAAAACGACCATCATGGCATACAGATCCACATACACGATCGTCGTTGTATAGATGACAGCCAGCGCCACGAGGGCAGCGCATCCATGCACTGCCATCCCCAGCTTGCCCGTGAGGGTTCGCTTGGCGCCGGTTCCCGTTACAATCGAGAAGAAGTGATTCATTGACAAACCTCTGAGCAGCAACACTCTTTTCCCTATTAGCGGAGGCCGACTTCCTTGAGGTAACGCTCGGCGCCATCGTGGTAGGGCACCACTTCGACATCCGCCATGATTTCCGGTGTCAGGCTTTCCATGGCCGGATGAACACCGGCGATCTTCTCATAGTTTTCGTAAAGCGCTTTGGTCAGGTTATAGGCCATGTCTTCATCCATATCGCTCCGCACGGCCAAGGTAGCGCTGATCGACACGGTTGGTGTTTCGTCCGGCGCCCAGTCGTAGGCTCCCCCAGGAATCGTGAAGGCGTTGGTTCCCGTCTTCTCCGAAACTTCCTGTATGGTGTCCTCGGACAGGGGCAACAGACTCACATCGACACTCGACGCCGCCTGCATGATCGAACTCTGTCCCACGAACAGGCTGTTCAGGAACATGTCGATGCGACGGTCCTGAATCAGGCTCGACTGCTCGCTGGAAGCGGCATAGATGATGTCGCCTCCCCAGCTCTTGATTTCATCGGGTCCCGCACCGATGGCCTCCAGCATGGCTTCCGCAACACTCGATGCGATATTACCGCGTTTGTTAATGGCAATGGTGATCGGTGGCTTGACCTCGGCGATATCCGCAAAGCTGGAGATGCCATGCTTTTCGGCAAACTCTTTCCTTATTACGGCCTGCATCGGCGCCCAGGTGTAGAGATAGGAAAGTACCCTGATATCGTCATTGGCAGGCTCGCGGAAGGGGGCTGCCCCATCGCGAGCCAGCTGCAGCACGGCATCCTCGACAATACCCAGGCTGGCATCACCGCGCTGCAGCACTGCCACATTGGCGATACCGCCCCCCGAGGTCTGATAGGTCACGGTCGAGCCGGGATATTCGGCTTTCACGGCACTGTCCAGGCCGGCGCCCAGCAGTGACCACAGCCCTCCTGGCGAGGCACCGGCAACGGTGAGATTATATTCTTGGGCCGATGCGACATTTATCATCAGCCCAGGAACGACAAGGGCCATGGCCATCACGGATTTCTTGATTGAGTTTTTCATTTGTTAACCTCTTTTCACTTACGTCGTCATTGGTTCTCTGGGGGTGCTTGTTGTTGTAAAGGTGTCACTGCGCGACGGATACAACCGTCCATCCCAAGGACAATCAGATCTTGAAGCTTTCCAGTGTGGCGGGATGAAACAGTTCCTCCGGCTTCAGGAGCCGCGGGGACAGCCCCTCCGCGTGGTGTTGCTCGAGAAACCGCTCCAGCGTGTGCCGGTTGGGAGCAAAGCCGTAGGACCAGAAATCCTCACCCATCAGGCGCCGGGCGGCTTGTAGCTGGTCCTCGACGAACGGAAGTGTCACCTTGGTTGCCGAGGTGTCACTGAGCTTCGCCAGTGCCTTGGCCTTGGATTGCTCGAAAGCCTTGTAGACGGAGAATGGCAGCCAGGGATGGCGCTCTACAAGCGTCTTGCGAATACCCAGCAGATGCATGATGGGGAAGATACCGGTTCGGCGGTACCAGTCCGAGGCTGCCCGTTGAGGATCACGGTAGAGGTAACCCACATGGGGATGCTCCTGCATGAAACAGGATGGAGCGCGCGGCCCCATTACCGCATCCAGCTCGCCAGAAGCCAGCATGCCGGAGAGTGTTTCTCCCTCGGGAATGTTCTCCACGCGGACTCCGTCGGGGAGATCGAGGTTGATCTTCTCGACCCGGCCCGGTTCCTCGTAACCACCACGCATCCAGGTCACATCACGGGGCTGGAGGCCATGATCCTCCTCGAGGAACAAGCGGGCCCAGACATTGGCGGTCAACTGATATTCGGGTACGCCAATGCGCTTGCCCCGCAGGTCGGCCGGCGATTCGATACCGCGATCGGTCCGAATATAGATGGAGGTATGCCGAAAGGCGCGCGAGGGAAAGACGGGCACCCCGATATAGGGACAATTACCCGCCGCTGTCTTCACGGTGTAGCTGCTCAACGAGAGCTCGGTGATATCGAAGTCGGCATGACGAAAGGCACGAAAGAATATCTCCTCCGGGTCATGCAGCATGAATACCGGATCTACACCATCGATCTGCACTTCCTCATCGATCAATGGCCTCACGCGGTCGTAATTACCGACGGCAACCGAAAGTTCCAGCTTGTTCATCAGGGTTCCTGCTTTGTTATCCGTGAATCGCGATGTTCAGCAACATGAGAGGGCTTGCTAATGGGCTCAGCGTCTCGACTCCCTAAGGTGTGGAGGGGTGCTGCTTGCCGTCATACAGCTCCGCCTCTTCCGGGGCGGTACCCAATTGACGCCAATCCTCCTCCTTGGGGACGATGCCCTGGAAGGAGTTGAGCTTGTAATGCGGGATCCGCGGCTCCTCGGTGCCGATAGCCGGCCCCCCTTGTTGCATGGTCTTGGCGGCCTGGACCATCTGGCGACGGAACTCGACGATCGCCAGGTCGCTCGCACCGAGACGATCATGGCTACGATCGGCAATCGGGCCCATGGTTTCCCACATCGCAATATCCTGGTTGGGGATGCCCTCGATCCCGGTGAAGCTGGTACCGAGTTGCATGATGCGACGATCCTGCCAGTAGTTGTTCTCGCGGGTGCGGAATTTGCGGAAGTGCTTGTCCACGTCGAGCCCGACCTGCGTGCGGAGAAACTTGCGCCAGGACTCGGTATCCGGCGTGGTGCTCGCATCGCCCCAGGCGATGAAATGGAACGCCGTATGGGTATCATCGATCGGCACATGCAGGATCGCGATCTCGTAGAGATTATTCGGGGGAATCTGCACGGTATAGGGCGCGATGAACAGCGTGGTGCGCACATAATGGTGCGTCTTGGCATCCTTGATCGGCCGCCGAAGCGCCGCGTACCGGAAGCCGAACGGCGTCTGCTGCACCTCCAGGCGCGGCGCCTTGTCCGTGGAGGGGCGCAGCCAGAGCTTGTCGGTAGCCTCGGCGCCTTCCTTGCGGGCCGGCACCATGTCGGTGGAATGCAGGCTCGAGGAGTGGGCCGAGTCGATGGCGCCCTCGAGGATCTGGGCCCAGTTGCAATCGACGATCACCTTGGAGATGGACACCTTGGTTTCAGGCGTCGGCTGGAACACCGGCGGCATGAACTCCGGCTGCTCCTCGGGCGGCCCCATGTAGACCCAGACAAATCCGGCCGCCTCATGGGTGGGGTACGCCTTGTGCTTGACCTTCTCGGTCATCTTCGATTCCGGTGGCTCGGAAGCCATCTCCAGGACATTGCCCTCGACATCCATCTTCCAGCCATGGTAAAGGCAGCGCAGTCCACACTCTTCGTTACGACCCAGCACCAGCGACGCGCGCCGATGCGGGCACATCTCGTCCAGCACCCCCACGCGCCCTTCGGTATCCCGGAAGGCCACCAGATCCTCACCGAGCAGCCGAACCCGCACCGGATCACCGTCCGGCTCCTCGACTTCCTCGGATAGGCAAGCGGGCAGCCAGTGTCGACGCATGATCTGCCCCATGGGGGCGTCACCTTCGACACGGCACAGTAGATCGTTCTCTTCTTGTGTCAGCATAAGGCACGGTCTCCGTTTCAAGGGATAGTGAGCTATACGAGTAGGTCTCGCCGATATACTTAGATATCTAACTTACATCTCTAACCATAGCGCCTCCAGCCGCCATGTCAAACAGACCAAAGTCGCATCCCCGTGTATCGGGCACCGCGATGCTGACGTGGCCCCTCCCTCCAGCTGCACCACCGTGAGCCTTCCGGGGCTTGGCTGCACGACACGAAGAAACTCTGAGGTGAAGCACAGATCACCCGTATTCTCCCGGCCAGAGCTGCCATCTAAAGTGTGATGGAGCAAGCCACGGGCAGGGGAGAGCCATCAGGATGCAGGCGTGATCAGCAAAGTGAGAGAGGACCACCCGGTCCAGAGGTAAGCTGGCCGAGGTTTGGCCCAACCACGAGGCCTTTGCCAAGCAGTTCCACGAGGCGCAAGTGATTGATGAGCTCTACGTGCTGCAGGCACGCACAGCCCATCATGGAGGGAAGAGGCCGCACCCGCGGCCAGGAGAACTGAGCGCCCATCGGCTCGACGCGGGCCTTCCTGGAGATGCTCGCCATGCTCAACAGCGCTGCACCCTCCGAGGAACTCCCCCTGCATGCTGCTAGGCGAGATTGTACCGGCAGGGAGTTCCTGGCACCGCGCCTGCACGACCAGAGCCACCGCGCCGAGAGGCCCTTCGTCGCCGTGGAGCGCTCTGGGCAGTCGCGCCACCTGGCGCCCGGGAAACGGATCCAGAAGAAACCGTGCATCATCTGGCGATCATAGCCACGGCGCTGCCCCGTAGATTGCGCCGGTGGCGCGATATCCTCAACGAGAACTCTGCCCTTGTCGCAGACCCCGTAACGACTTGCCATGGCGGACTCCTCCTTCTCAAAGGGTCGGGTGTCCACCGAACCGGGCCTACTTCAACCCCAACGTCCCGAACCACCACCTGCAGCGCTATCGGACAGTGGAAGGAACCTCCGAGTGACGGCCCGCAGGCACGCCCCCGATAGCGCTACGAAGAATTCCGACTCGACAGCCCCCACCGGCCTGCCGTAACCCACTTCGGCCTGCAGTCCGGGACTCGGGGTCACCCCATCATCTGCACCAGGACCAGAGAGATCGAGGGGAAGAGGACCAGCAGGGTCTGGTAGGGGCCCAGGCCATCGAACCCCCAAGCGGATGCCTTCGCCCGGCCCGGAGAAGGAGAAAACCGCCTTCGAGCCCCTGGCACAGATCTTGGCTGAGCCCGCGGCCCGCACGGGCCACCCCTGCTCACGGCGAAAGCCTGGTCACAGCTGGTCGAGGCACGCTGGGTGCTGAATCTGGCCGCCGGCAGCCTGGCCCAGCAACTGGTGGCCTGGCTGGAGGGGCAAGGGCTCGGCTTGTCGCGCCAGGCGGTCAGATGCGACTCGCCTACCCTCATGACCGAGATGATGCGTCGGACCGACCTGATCGGCTTCGGGCCGCGTATCCTGTTCCGGGATCCCCTGTCTGGCCAGGGGCTGGCCAGCTTCGACGCCCTGCCCCCCTTCCCGCCCATCACCCTCGGGCTGCTCAAGCTCAGGGGCGTTCCCCTGAACTCGGGCGCCCAGCCTTGGCCACCCTCTTCACCCGCTACATCACCCCGCTGTCGCTTTGAATAGATCGAACCCCGAGCTGGTCATAGCCGGCTAGAGGACCGGCACACCCGAAGCATTCAGACTCGTCCGATAATGAAAAAGCCCCGGCCAGGCCGGGGCAAGCAGATCGGAACAGCTCATGACAAGCGACTGTCGGGGAGCGATCGCTTCGGCGGCCGCTGCCACGGATTCAGAAGCGATACATCACCATGCCTTGCAGACGCACGGCATCGCCGTCTTCACCATTGGCAATCTCACGGGTCTGGCGACTCACTTCCACGCCATAACTGACATTGCGCGTCGCCGACCAGATGTAGTTCAAGTGGAGGTCCGTAAAGGTTTCATTGGCAATATCGGCGTTGGCGACCCCGGCATCGATGGCGTCATCCAGATCGGCGGTAGCATACCCATAGCCGAGGTTGATATGGCCTGGACCAGCCGCAACCCGTATGCCTACCGTGCCGCCCGTCAAGGTGATAGGTTCGACGTCTCCGGTGGCCGGATCCACATAGGCCGGTGCGCCGGGAGCTTCCTCCATATAACCGCCGATCCCCTTGCCATGAGTCACCCCACCGCGCAGCGTCACGGCCGGCGTGACATGGTATTCCGCCTCGACGTTTACCCCCCAGCCAACTGCGCTATCACTGTTCACCCCATCATCGACCTCCAATTGACGCAGCAGCCCAGAGGCGCCGTAGTTCAGACTGCCGACCCGTCCCATGTAGCGCAGGGTCAGGTCGGGCAGGGTGTTCTTGTGGGCGGCATGCTCGGCATAGCCTCCCCCCGGGGTGAAGCCACTGGCCACGGTACCGCCGAGGTTGCCCGGATCTTCCAGTGCTACCGAGAAGCCACCGGTGGAATAGCGCAACTGACCCTGGCGCGCCCCCTGCGGCAGACCCGGCTGGGGCTTGAAATCCACGATACGGTTCATGCCATGGATAAAGCCAAAGTTACTGGTGGTCTGACCGGCGGTAATGCCGTTCCATTCCCCATAGGCGTGGCGCAGTCGGAACTCCTCACGATCACCACTTCCGCCATAGAAATCCCCCTCGATGACGGTCTTCAGATCCCCGCTTTCCGTGGGGGTCGACGTCGCGAAGGCGATACGGCTCTGCTTGGCATGCAGTTGGGTATGCCCCGTGATCTCGGACCGCGGATCGCCATCCAGCGGAATGGCGGCATTGGCCCCCAGCGGCGGCAGCTCGGCATCGACGTCATAGATCATGTCCAGCTTCACATAACCGTAGATGCTGGCCGTGGTCTCTCCCACCTCGAACTCATAGGCGTGGGAAGCCAGTGAAACCACCATGGCCAGGGAGGAAACCGTGAGGATGGCGCCTTTCTTGAGGTTCTTGTAGTCAGTCATGTACCTACCTTGAACGTATCGCATTATGATTATTTGCATTCACGGATGAACGCCTGGGCACAACACAGCAAACCTTATATAAGGTTTGCTTATTGTTTAGTAAAAAAATAGTCACATGTCAAGCACAAGCTTGGCGCTCTTGCAGCCGGAACAACACACCATGATGCTCTTGTTGGCGGCACGCTGCTGCGCAGAGAGCACCAGGTCCCGATGATCCGGCTCCCCGTCCAGGACAGGAACCTCGCAGGTCCCGCAGATACCTTCCTGGCAGGAGTAGAGTGGCTGATGGCCTTCATCGATCAGCACATCGAGAATGGTCTTGCCCGCCGGCACATAGTAACTTGCCCCCGATCGAGCCAGCTCCACCGTGAATCCGCCGGAGGTATCCGCCGCCTCCTTGGCCGCAAAATACTCGACGTGCACGCAGTCATCGGACAGGGCCTTCGTGGCTGACTCGAAGGCCTCCAGCATGGGCAGGGGACCGCAGCAGTAGAAGTGAGTACTGCTCGGCGCGGAGGCCACGATGTCAGGAAAGTTCAGAAAGCCACCCGAACTCTCCTGATCGAAATGAAACACAACGCTACCATGTTGACTGCTGGAGCTCAGCGCCTCGATATCCTCGATAAAGGCCGTATTCTTCCTTGATCTTGTCGAGTAGTAGAGCGTCCACTTCTTCCCCAGCTCATCCAGGCGACGCACCATGGCATAGAGGGGGGTGATACCGATACCACCGGCAATCAGTACACTGCTCTCCGCCTCTTCGTTCAGCAGAAAGTTGTTTCTCGGCGCCCCTATGGTCAGGATATCGCCGGCATGGACGCTGCCATGCATGAAGCGTGATCCGCCTCGGCTATTGGCGTCGAGGTTGACGGCCACCCGATAACGATCGCTCTCTGCCTGGGAGTTGAAAATCGAATAACTTCGAATCAGCCCGTTGCTCAGGTGCAGGTCGATATGGGCCCCGGGGCTGAAGGCGGGCAACTCTCGACGCGGTGCCACGGGACGGAGATCATAACTGAGAATACCCTCCGCCTCGAAGGTAATTGACTTGACCCTGACTTGCAGGATTTCTTCCACCTGACTCATGGAGATACCTCGCTGGAATGAATGGAACGGCTACAGGTCGATGAGTTCATCGCTCTTCATCGACACTCCGGTAGCCGCCTCGCAGGCAGCCTTGACATCATCGGGTTGCCCGACATGGAAAATGAACTGAGTCAGTAGGCGACCCCACTTGGGATGGCGACGGTACTCCTCCAGCGGTAGCCCTTCGAGAAAGAAATCGCGGTGATCGCTGGGGAGACGAATACCCTCGGCGGGGGGCGGCTCTCTCAGCACTCCTTTCGGGTCCCTGCCACTTTCGACCGCATCGATATCGTCAAGCAACCGACGCCGCAGGAGAGCAATCCCTCGATCGCTCGTCCCTAGTGTTTCTCGCGACCTATCCGTGATTCGCCCCTGACCAACCCAGGCCACGATATCCTGATTGAGCACATGACTGGTGATCCATCGTCCATTGTCATCCCGAATCGGAGAATACCAGCTTGGAATATGCTTCTGCTCGTAAGGCTCACTCTCCCTTGGCACACGAATGAACGACCAGGTTACGCTCAGCATGTTCTCATCATCCATGGGAACCCGCCATTCGAAGTGGTCGCCAAGGAAGAAGCCATTCGGCCAAAGGCATACTCGACCAATCGTCCAGAGCGGATCCTCTTCGGAAGTGTCCTCACAGACTCGCTTATAGAGGAAGCCATGATCGAACTCCTCGAAACCCAGCTTCGTATGTGTGGGAGCATAACGGGCATCCGCATCTCGTTGCCGACGACTCCAGTTCGCATGCGTCCATTCGAAGTGAACCGGATCGATGGAGTTCTCCTGGGCCTGAAGCCAGTTGCAGGGCACTTCGGAGAAGACGACCTGGACGAAGCCATTGGCCCAGTGAAATGCCTCCCAGTCCGGCAGTTCAGGGGCAGGAGATGGCCCCAGGTAGGCCCAGAGCATGCCGCCGGCAGGCTTGATAGAATAGGCTGCGATACGGGTTCGGGCGCACAGCGAGGCCGTTGGATCCACCTGCTCCTCGAAGGGCTGATGAATGCACTGCCCGGCCCCATCGTACTGCCAGCCATGGTAGAAGCAACGAATCCCATGCTGCTCCACGATACCCTGGCTCAGATCGGCTCGCCGATGGGCACAATGGCGATCGAGCAAGCCATAATCACCACTCTTGTCCCGGTACAGCACCAGGTCCTCACCGAGCAGCCTCAGGGGCTTGGTCGGGGAGCGCTCCAACTCGTCGATAGCGGCAACAGGATGCCAGTAGCGACGCAGCACCTCCCCCATGGGCGTGTCAGGACCGACACGAGTCAAACGTTCATTGATTTCTCTCGATAACATCGATCACCCCTCCGCGACTTGTTGTTGTCCTTTCGAGGGTGTCAACCATCTCAGACCAAGATTTCCGACGATGGCGACTCCCAGCATCATCAGCGCCATGGGCCAGATGCTATCCACTTCGAAGAAGGTCACCAGGAATCCCACGGCTCCGGCACAGATGAACTTGATCCCCCCCATCAGCGCCGCCGCAGTCGCACTGATATGAGGGAAATTTTCAAGTACCGATGCGATGGCATTGGGCGTTACCAGGCCGATGGCACCCACAAACAGCATGACAAGCGGAACCACAGTGTAGATGGTCACCGCCCCGGAGAGTGAGACCATCACCAGCGCCGTGGCCGAGGCCAGCTGAACACCAATGCCCAGCAGGAGGTTCTGTCTCGGGCTTCGGTGGCGAAGCAATCGCACATTGATCCTGCTACACGCCGCCACAAATATCACGTTCGCCCCGAAGACAAAGGGATACGCTGAGGGCGAAATGCCGAGCAGGGCCATATAGACAAAGGGAGAGGCCGTAAC
This sequence comes from Halomonas sp. LMYGS-3, assembly GCF_059509875.1. Lineage (NCBI taxonomy): Bacteria > Pseudomonadati > Pseudomonadota > Gammaproteobacteria > Oceanospirillales > Halomonadaceae > Halomonas > Halomonas sp. LMYGS-3. The sequence continues at coordinate 72,150 of NZ_JCAKFQ010000006.1, forward strand.
AAAGGCCATTAGACCGGAAAATGACATGGCAACTGCGCAGATATATCCCAGGGACTCGCGGTGCACAAGAACCGAGGAATAGTTTCGTATCACTCCAGCAAGCGTAATCTCCTTTCCCCTTTCCGATGACGTTTCCGGCAACCTTGTGCCTACGATCACCAGCACCACGCAAGCATATGCGGCCAGAAAAAGAAACACCGCCTGCCATCCAGAAACATGAAGAAGAAGGCTACCGATTGCCGGCGCTGCCAGCGGTGCTACCATCATGATCATTGCCATGGTGGACATCACCTTTGCCGCCTCCCTCCCCTTGAAGCAGTCACGCACAATGGCGGAGGAGTTGACAACGCTGGCTCCCCCTCCAAGAGCCTGAAGAAAACGCCACAGGAAGAGCTCGCCCAGCGATTCCGAGAGGGCCAGCATGACACTGGCAATCACGAACAGCAGCAGCCCGGTCAAGAGCACCGGTTTACGGCCCAGGCGATCGGACAGAGGACCGCATACCAGCTGCCCGATGGCAAACCCTGCCAGGAAGATACTGATGGAAAGCTCGGCACGATGAATGCTTGTGCCCAGCTCATTGGCGATCTGTGGCAAGGCAGGAAGGTAGGCATCGATGGCCAGAGGCGCCAGCGCCGTGTTTGCAGCCACCAACAACGACAACCTTCCTGTGTGCATCATCACCTCCCTCGCCTGGGGTGGAGCCCGAGCGACATCAACTGGCCGTCATGCCTTGTCGGCGTGACAGCAGGCAGAGCATGGTGGCCACTACCAGGCAACCCAGCGCCAGGCCCAGCATGCCCAGCTCGGGAACGCTGATCAGCGGATTGTGAGGCATCGCCACCAGTAGCCCTCCGGCGATGAACAACCCCCTGACCGGCCACTGCAGATAGCCCGCGCACGCCAGGGAACCGAGTTTGGGGAGGTACCCCTGCAACCCGCCGGCCACCAGGGCAATCCCGATGACTGCCGAAATGATCGCCTTGAGGATCTCACCGGCCGACCCCTGTAACAGCAGCGCCGGTTCCAGCACGAAGAAGAAGGGAATGAAATAGATGATGCTGCCCAGCTGCATCGACATGAAGCCCGTCTTCATGGGATGGCTACCCGCCACCTTGGCTGCGGTGAAGGCCCCGGTCGCCACCGGAGGCGTAATGAAGCTCAGCATCCCCCAGTAGAGGATGAACATGTGCACGGCGAGCGGATTCAGGCCGGCATCGACCAGGGCCGGTGCCAGGGCGATGGCCAGAAAGATATAGGCGGCGGTGATCGGCATGCCGACCCCCAGGATGAAGCTGGTCAGGGCGCCCATGAACAGCAGGATCATGGGGTTGCCACCGGCGATGAACAGCAGGTCCGTGGCGATGGTGCCGGACATGCCGGTGACGGTCAGGCCGCCCATGATCATGCCGATGCCCGCCATCAGCCCCAGCAGTTCCACGAGGCGCATTCCGCTGACCTCGATGAACTCCCGGAGGTCGGCCAGCGACCAGCGGTTGGCGGCTCGCATCTGGTTGACGACGATCAGCAGGGCAGTGGCATAGAAGGGGGCGACGGCCTCACGATTCATCACCAGCAGCATCCAGATCAGCAAGGCGAACACGAAGAGGTAGTGCCAGCCAGCCCGGAAGGTCTCACCCAGCCTGGGCAGCTCCTTCTCATCCAGCCCCTTGAGATTCTGACGCGCGGCGAAGAAGTCGATCTGAATGAACAGGCCATAGAAATAGAGCGCCGAGGGAATGGCGGCAGCCAGGGCGATCTGCCCATAGGGAATGTCGAGGAACACCGCCATGATGAAGGCGGCCGCCCCCATCACCGGAGGCATCAGTACGCCGCCGGTCGACGCACAAGTTTCTACCCCAGCCGCATAGGTCTTGGAGAAGCCGACACGACGCATGGCCGGGATAGACAGCGGCCCCGTGGTCAGCACGTTGGTGATAACGCTCCCTGACATGGAGCCCATCAAGCCGCTGGAGAAGATCGATACCTTGGCGGGACCGCCCCGCACCTTGCCGAGCATGGCGAAGGCGAGGTCGAGAAAGAACTTTCCGCCCCCCGTACACTGTAGTGCCGTGCCGAAGAGCAGGAAACCGACCACCAGTTTCCCGTATGCCTGTACCGGAATCCCCAGGATACTCTCGGCACTGAGGGCATGGTAGATGGCGACTTGATGGACCGGCGTCGACACGCCAGCAAAGCTGTCCGGCAGCCAGCCGGCCATCAGCGGGAAGAGGGACATCAGCAAGACGACGCAGAAAATGGCCCAACCGCCGCTACGGCGTACCGCTTCCAGCACCAGGGCCCACATCAGGTAGCTCATGTAGACGACATGTTCAGGCGCGGCGAACTCCCATCCCCGGTAGATGGCATTGACCGCATTGGCGGCAAAGAACCCACAGCACAGAAGAGAGACAAGGGCCAACAGCCAGTCATACCAGGGTACCCTGTCCACTCGGGTCCCCAGGTTGATCGGCATTGAGATGAATACGACCGGCAGCAACATGGCCATCAGTACATAGATGTACTGCACGTCGAACATGGTAAAGCCGGTATAGAAACCCAGATTGAAGATCTGGTAGACGGCGGTCAAGGTCGCCAGGATAGCCACTACAACCAGAATGACGCTCACCACGACTGGACGACGCTGCAAGGGTTCCGACATGTCTCACACTCACTCGCAAGAGGAACGGGAGGTTGACCCGACAGAGCGGGTCAACCTTTCTCTTGATAGACGTTACAGCAGTCCCGGAATGAAACCGGCTTCCCTCAGCGCAGCCGCGCGATGCTCGCTCCACTCGTCCGAGCTGAAGCTGCTGCCATTGGCGCCCACATAGTCCGCCCAGGCGTCCGCCAGGACCTCCTGTCGACGCAGCAGATCATCGTTATGCGCCTGGTGTTCGTCGCTCCAGACGCCCTTCTCCTTGAAGTAACGCACGGCACCTTCGTGGTAAGGCATGATCCATTCGAAATTCTGACGCTCCACGGCCCACCCGGACGCCGCCGGTGCCTGGCGGTTGAAGGTCTCGAAGTGCTCGTCCATGAACTTGACCAGTGCATAGACCTCATCGGCATCCTGCTCGGCCATGGTGGCCAGGATCGGCAACGCATAGCCGCCGCTGTGCCAGGGCGCCTCCTCGGAAATGTTCACCCCTTCGGTAGCGGTGATCGGCTGGTAATAGGGCACCGTTTCGGCGATACGCTGCCAGGCCTCCTCCCCTTCCGGAGTATCAGCCGGCAGCTGTATCCAGGAGAGTCCACCGGGGCTACCGCTGAGTCGCTCGATCAGCGGGTTGCCCGTGGAGCCCGGCATGACGTCCGCCACGCCATTGAGCACGGAATCGATCGCCTCGAGCGGGCTGCCGATCCCCACCTTATTGACATCGTCCCAGGTGAGTCCGGCATAGGAGAGCACCGCGGCGGTGGTCATGTTCATGGCATCCCCACCCAGCACATAGACGACATTCTTGCCCTCCAGGTCGGCCGGAGTCTCGATACCGGAGGCCCCTGAAGCGGCCAGACCAATGGCCTGACCGCCGAAATTGGCCGACACCACGCGCAAGGGCTGGGGCCCCCACTCGTCGGAGTTGAAGAGCATCACCCCTTCCTGGGCGAAATAGGTAGCGATACCGCTCATGGTATAGCTGGCCTGACCGCTCTTCAGAGGCGTCATCCGGGCCACGTCATTACGGCCGGGAATGATGCGGATATTGCTGTTCTGATGCTCGCGCAGCAGGCCGCCCAGGGCCGACGCCTGGATGTAGTAGGTGGAACCAGTGTCGTAGGCGGTCCATACGGAGACGCGCGGGAAGGTTGGCTCGGCGGCGCCCACCAGGGGTATGGCCAGCCCCGCGGCCAGAGTGAGTAGCTGAACTCCAGATTTGATTGTCATCTTGCATTACTCCACTTATCGTTGTTGTGGATTGTTTGAGTGCAAAACGATAAGACAGCCTTATATAAGCCTGACTTACCTAAGCTTGCACCACATTCATGGATTATTCCATGGCCCATCGGTAGACTTTCGTCTTGTTCACAGAAGTTAAACCGCTTCTCCCTCAGCGACCTTCGAATATGGCAGGCCGTTTCTCCTTGATCGCCTGCAGGCCCTCGCGGAAATCACGAGAGGCCGTGCAGCGATCGATGTCCTCGCGCAGCCGGCGAGGATCGGGACAGCCATCGGCGATGGCGTTCAGGTGGCGCTTCATGCCCTGGAGCGCCAGGGGCGCCAGCTCCAGGAGATTGTCGATGATCGCCCGGCTGCTGGCGGCCAGCTCCTCCGGGGAGCATGGCGGATGCGTCAGCACCCCCAGCCGGTACAACTCCCGGGCGTCCAGCGGCTCGGTGTTGAGAATCATCCGTTTGGCGGTATTCAGTCCCAGGCGTGAGACATAGCGCTGCAGAATGCCGCCATACAGGTGCAGTCCGAAGCGTGCCGCCGGCATGCTGACCCTGGCGGCATCGCTGCCGAGCCTGAAATCACAGGCCAGCAGAAGATCGCTGGCGCCCCCGTAAGCGCCGCCCTGCACCTCGGCGACGGTGATCGGCCGCAGCGCGGCCAGGGCATTCATGGTGGCCTCGAAACGCTCACCCTCACCGCCGGATGCCAGATCCGAGAAATCGTAGCCGGCACAGAAGTGACGGCCCAGGGCACGCAGGCGCACCACGCGCACCGACGAGGCCTCGATCGTCGCGAAGTGCTCGACCAGCCGGTCGAGGTCCTCATCGCTCAGTCGATTGCCCTGCTCCGGACGGCTGAGGGTGATGGTGGCCAGACGCTCGTCCATTTCCAGGACCGGAGAAGCCGAGATCATGCTTGTCACTCCTCCTGGCTCAGTGCCAGCCGTAGATGCTCAGCGTGGACTCGCCCGCCTTGAGCCGCTCGAGGATGGCCGCCTCCTCGACCTCTCGCCGCTCGGCGGCCGTCAGCACCTCGGCGACCTCGGCCGCCGGAATGGCCACCACGCCATCGCCATCGCCCACGACCAGATCACCGGCGGCGATGATCACCTCACCGATCATGACCGGCTGGTTGATCCAGGCCACGGCATCGGGATCCTTGCCGGTGCCCTTGATGCACAGCCCCCGGGAGAACACCGGAAAGCCGAACTCGCCGAGAAGCGCGCCATCCCGGGCGCCTCCGTCGATGACCACCCCGGCCAGCCCGCGTTCCAGAGCGGCGGTGGACATGATCTCGCCCCAGTAGCCGTGTTCATAGGTGCCGTTGGTGCAGACCACCAGCACGTCGCCGGGCCGGGCCTCGTAGATGGCCCGGTGGATCCACAGGTTGTCGCCACCGGGACCATGCACCGTCACCGCTCGACCACAGACCTTGAAGTCGGGAGAAACCGGCTTGATGGCGGAGGGGAGATTGCCACGCTTGCCGAAAGCCTCGTGCAGGGTCGCCGTGGGCAGCTCGGCGGCCCGTTTCAACAGCTCAGCACTGATCGTCATGTCACGCTCTCCTATTTCTCCGCCGTCTGCAGCTGGTGGTAGCGAAACTGGCCGCGGGCCTCATCCAGGCGCATGCCACCACGTACCGCTTCACGAATGCCGTTCTCGGCGGCTTCGATGGCCTCGGCGGTGGCCAGCACGGCCTCTTCATGCTCCCGGGGAATCACCACCACGCCATCGGCGTCGCCACGCAGCAGGTCGCCGGGGGCGACCCGGGCCCGGCCGATATTGACCGGCACATTGGTGGCCTCGACCTGGACGCGATCCTTGCCGGTACGCATCCAGTGGCCACGGGAATAGACCGGGTAGCCCAGCTCGCGGCACAGGGCCACATCGCGGCTGACACCGTCGATCACGGTGCCGGCGATACCGCGGCGGTGAGCGATCTCGGTGAGGATATCGCCCCACACGGTGGCGTCGTCGCGCCCCTGATTGTCCAGCACCAGCACGCTGCCCGGCGGCACGTCATCGATGTAATCGCCCACGGTGCCGGGTGGGGTGCTGGCCGGCCCGTACTTGAGGGTATAGGCGCGACCGGCCAGACGGAAAGCGTTGTCCCGGGGAGCGATACCGTAGCACTGGCCATTGATGCCATGCCTGTCCAGGGCATCGCTCAGGGTCGCCGTGTCCAGCTTCGCCGCACGGGCCACGTTCTTGTCATCGCTCATCATCCGTTCTCCAGCATATGTTCGTAGTTGCCGCCCATGACCTCGCCGATGGGCTGGCCGGTGAGTATCGCCTTGGCCATGGCGGCTTCCTTGCGCACGATCATCTCGGCCACATCCAGGACGTCCTCGATATGCTCCGCGGGAATCAGGATCACCGCGCTGTTGTCGGCGGCCACATAGTCGCCCGCTTCCACCGATACCTCGCCGACCTGGATCGGCACATTGGTTCCGACCTCCATGACACGGCCACGGGCGGTCTTCGAGGTCAGGGTGCGGGCATAGACCGGAAAATCCATCTCGCGGGCCTCATCGATATCGCGCACCGGACCGTCGGCGACCACGCCGGCGATACCGCGCACCTTGGCCCCCAGGGAGAGCAGGCCTCCCCAGCTGCCCGCATCCCGGCCGGTACGCTGCTCGACCACGATGACGCTATCGCCGTCTCCCGCCTCGATGGCGGTGCAGCACAGGTGACGCGGCGGCCCAGCCTGCGGCTTGCCCTGCCCGGCATCCACGGCGTCGAGCTTGACGGTGATGACGCGGCCACAGATGCGCCGGGTGGCGGAGAACTGGTGCAGGTCGGTCACCGCCCCGGGAAGCCCCAGCTTGTCCAGGGCATCGGACAGTGCACAGCAGTCCAGGCGCCGAAGTCGAACCAGATAGTGATCTGACATATCAGTCTGCCTTATATTTAACTGACGGGTTTCCATGAGGCGAAGCACAGACCGGTCCCCGTGAGGGCCGGGGTACGATAGCCGGGCACGTACTCGGCCCAGTCCATTTCCAGGTCGGTGGCCGCGGCCGCCACCAGGATCCAGTTGCGGATCTCGGAGCTACCGGCCTTGAGGCGCTTGGGATCGATCGCGGCCAGATAGTCCAGATCACCGTCACGGAAGGCCTGAATCAACCGGTGGTCGAACTCCTCCTCGACCACGAAGTGAGACAGCCCGCCGGAGGCCAGGAGGCCGACCCGGAGGTCCTCGGGATATTCGGCGATCAACTCGCGCAGCGCGCGCCCCAGGGCCACGCAGCGCTTGGCGGTGGGCTGGTTGGGGGGATCGAAGGTGTTGACCATGATCGGCACGATGGGCAGCTGGGCATGGGACAGGTAGCGACGGTGGGGGAAGGAGAAGGCATGGCCCTCGAACTGTCCCTCGTCGAGCCCGGCCATGGCGGTGATGTCGAAATCCTTGTCGGACAGGCGACGGATCAGCCATTCGGCCAGCTCGCTGTCCACCGGATAGTGCACATCGCCATCCGGCTCCTGGCGCTGGGCGCGGGCGCGGCGATACCAGCTGTCGTCCTCACTGAGCGCTTCCCGCTTGGCGTTGCGGATGGTCTTGCCATAGTAGATGGCGATGGCGGGCATGTTGTTGAGCCCGAACAGCTCGGTCTGGTCATCGCCGGCCACGATCAGCACATCCAGGTCCGCCGCCGCGATACGCTCGCGCAGCTCGTCCATCGCCGCCTCGGCGGCATCGAAGCGTTCGGCCATGCGCTCCGGCGTCACCATCTCCTCCGCCCCTTCCGGCGCCACCGCCAGCAGTTCCTCATAGGTACGGTGATTCCCTTCACGGTCGAAGTAATGGGGATTGCGCGGATCCACCTCCTTGAAGCCGTACTGCCAGTCCTCCTTGCGACACACCAGCATGACGCTGTGGGAGGTGCCGAATGCCGCCGCTAATGTAGCCATGACGTTACTCCTGAATCGTTGTTCTGGTCGTGGGTGTCACATCACACCACGTGGCGCTGCTTCAGTTCGTCGATGCGCGCCTGGGAGAGGCCCAGCTCCGCCAGGATGCGATCGGTATGTTCGCCCTTCTCCGGTGCCGGCCGGGCCTTGTCGGGGCGCGGGAAGCGGGACATCCGGATGGGCGTGTTGATGACCTCAAGGGTGTCGCGCTCGGGATGGTCGATATCCCAGGTCACGTCCAGATGCTTGACCTGATCGTCCTCGAACATCCTGTCGATGGCATAGATGGGACCACAGGGCACGCCCGCCTCGTTGAGGGCATCGATCCACTCGGCGGTGGTGCGCTCACGGAACAGCTCGCCGATCGCCTGATTGACGCGGTCGCGGTTCTTGACCCGCATGGCGTCGGTCTCGAACCCTGGCTCCTCGACCAGCTCGGGCACGCCCAGCACGCCACACAAGCGCACCCACATGGTCTGCCCGATCGCGGCGAGGTTGAGGTAGCCGTCACGGGTGGCATAGACGCCGGTCGGCACGGTGATCGGATGCTCGTTGCCGTTCTGTCCGGAGACGTGGCCATCGATCAGCCACTTGGCGGCCTGGAAGTCGAGCATGGCGATCTGGGACTCGAGCAGGTTGGTATGCACCCACTGCCCCTCTCCGGAGACCTCGCGCTCGAGCAACGCCACCAGGATGCCCTGGGCACAGAAATGCCCGGCGCACAGGTCGGCCAGCGGAATCCCGACCCGCATGGGGCCGCGGCCCGGCTCGCCGGTGATCGACATCAGCCCGCCCATGCCCTGGGCAATGGAGTCGAAACCGGGGCGCTTGCTGTAGGGACCGTCCTGGCCGAAGCCGGAAATGCTGGCATAGACCAGGCGCGGGTTGATCGCCTTCAGGGCCTCGTAGTCGATACCCAGCTTGTACTTGACGTCGGGGCGATAGTTCTCGATGAACACGTCCGCCTCACGGATCAGGTCATGGAAGATCGCCCGGCCCTCCTCGGCCTTGAGGTTGAGGGTCAGGCTCTCCTTGTTGCGATGCAGGTTCTCGAAGTCCGCCCGATCGTGGTCCCTGGCGCCGATCATGTCGTCGCCGCCGGGCGCCCCGTCCGGGATCTCGATCTTGATCACCCGCGCCCCCATGTCCGCGAACGGGCGAATGGCCGTGGGGCCTGCCCGCACACGGCTGGCATCGATGATGGTGAAGCGCGAAAGAGGGCCCTTGGTTCTACTGGTCTGCAACATGATCTGGCTCCACAGGAAAACGGCTCTGGAATGGCCAAGCGCCTCTACCCGCGCCGCCTTTCCCTTGTCGTTACATGAACTCTGCTGTCGTCGTCATCCGAGAACAGCCCTCAGCGCGGCACGAACAGCGGCAGCTTGGGCCCGCCCTCCTTGAGCCGGCGGAAGACCGCCCGGACCGGCTGGCCGATGGCCAGGCCTTGCGGGTCGGCATCGATGATGTTGCTCATCAGGGTCACGCCCTCCTCGAGGCGCACGAAGGCAATGGTGTGGCCGGGCTCTCCCTTGCGCATCAGGGTGCTGTAGGAGTAGATCTCGCCGCGCCCGCTGACCGCCTTCCACTCGACGCGGTCGCTCAGGCAGTGCGGGCAGACCATGCGCGGATAGAAGTGCGGTTGGCCGCACTCCTGGCACTCCTTGATCAGCAGCTCGTCTCGCTCGGTGGCGGCCCAGAACGCCTCCACGTCCATCTGCGGCGAACGCGGTTCGGGTCTTGCTGACTGCTGTCCAGACGGTTTCTGCTCTGCCATTTTATTCCCTCCCCAGGATGACGGTGCCGGCGGTATGACGAGAGGCCAGGGCGCCGCCGATGCCGCTGGCAATGGCCAGGTCACAGTCGGGCACCTGCACGGCCGGGGTGGCTTCCCCACGCAGCTGGCGCACGGCCTCGATGATCTTGGTCATGCCGCCACGATTGGCCGGATGGTTGTTGCACAGGCCGCCACCGTCGGTATTGAAGGGCAGCCGGCCATGGCCGGCGATCAGGTTGCCGTCGGCCACGAAGGCCCCCCCCTCGCCCTTCCGGCAGAACCCCAGGTCCTCCAGCTGCATCAGCACGGTGATGGTGAAGCTGTCGTAGAGGGAGGCGTACTTGATGTCTGCGGGCGTGACGCCGGCCATCTCGAAGGCCGCCGGGCCGGACCAGACGGCGGCGGAATAGGTCAGGTCGATCTGCCCGGCCTGGCCGTCCTTCTGGGCCTCGCCGGCGCCGAGGATCTTCACCCTGGGACGCTTGAGCTGGGCGGCGATCTCGGGACGCGCCACGATCACCGCCCCCCCGCCATCGCTCATCACGCAGCAGTCCAGGCGATGCAGCGGATCGGAGATCATCGGCGAGTTGACCACCTCCTCCACGGTGACCGGCTTGCGCAGCATGGCATGGGGGTTGTGCTGGGCATGCTGGGAGGCCGCCACCTTGATGCAGGCCAGTTGCTCGCTGGTGGTACCGAACTCATGCATATGGCGGCGGGCCACCATGGCATAGAGGTTCTGGGTCGCCGGGCCGAACGGCAGCTCGAAGGGCAGGTCCGGCGCATCGGGATCCGGCGCCTTGAGCGCCAGGGACGCCCCCGCGGCCCGCGGCCGTCCGGCCAGGGTCACCAGGGCGATGTTGCAGCGCCCAGCGGCGATGGCCTCGGCGGCATGGGCCACATGCAGGATGGGCGCCGAGCCGCCGCACTCGGTGGTATCCACATGGCGCACCTTCAGGCCCAGGTACTCCACCATGCTGGTGGCACCCAGCCCGGGGGCATCGCCGGCACAGAAGTAACCGTCGATATCGGACTTGCTGAGTCCCGCATCCTCCAGCGCCCCCTTGGCCACCTCGGCATGCAGGCGCGCCACTGAGATATCGTCGGCGCGACGGGTGGGGTGCTCGTAGGCCCCCACGATGTAGGCCTTGCCGTTGATCGTCATGATTCCACCACCGCATAACCGTTGTTGAGGACCACCGCATCGCGCTCGGCGACCAGGGCGCGGAAGGAAACCTCGCTGCCGTGCTTCCAGGCCTCCACGGTGAGGGTCTCACCGGGGAAGAAGGGCGCCGAGAAGCGCGCGTTGAGCTCCTTGAGCGCCTCCGGGTTGCCGCCGGCGAATTCGTTGATCAGCAGATTGGCGGCCACGCCATAGGTGGCCAGTCCATGCAGGATCGGACGTGGGAACTTGGCACTTTCGGCGATCTTCGGTGAGGCGTGGATGGGGTTGCGGTCCCCATTGAGGCGATAGAGCAGCGCCATCTGCGGCGAGGTCGTGGCCTCGAGACGGTACTCGGGTGAACCTCCCGGCAGCTTGTGAGGCGCGATCATGGGGCCATCGGGGCCGCCGAAGCCGCCATCGGCACGGGCGAAGGCGGTCCCGCTGACGGTGGCCAGCAACTCGCCGCTCTCGTCGTCGTGGATGTCGCGGCTGAGATAGAGGATGGCGCCGCGTCCCTCCCCCTTGTCGATGACATCGTCGACCTGGGTCACCGCGCGCAGGGTGCCGGCCGGCGGCAGCGGCTTGTGGATCTTCAGGCGCTGCTCGCTGTGCACCATCATGCGGTAGTCGAGGCCCGCCTCGGGATGTACCGCCCAGCCCTGGGGGCTGCACAGCACCACCGGCATGGTGGGGAAGGCCTTGAGACCGTCCTCGTAGACGTACTGCAGCTGCTGCGGATCCAGGGGATCTTCGCCCAGCCCCAGGCTGAGGGCGAACAGCATGGTGTCCTTGTCGGTATAACGCTGAACGACGGGCGCCATCTGCCAGTTGATCAGGAATTCGCGATTGATCGGCATGGTGTTGTCCTTGAAATCAGGGGTTCCTTACAGGGAGTCCCAGGCGAAATACTCACCGCCATCGAGGGGGGTGAAGAAGCGCTTCATGGACGGCATGGCGCTGTCGTGGATGGCCTCCTGGGTCCAGCCATCGCCGTAGGCCACCGAGCGGATCGGGCGAATCTGGTTGAACAGCATCAGTTCGTTGCGGCGCACCCCGAAGATCTGGCCGGTGATGCTCTCGGCCAGGTCGGAGAGCAGATAGGCGATCAAGGGCGCGACCTTCTCGGGGGTGTTGAGCTTGGCCTTGGCCAGGCGTGCCTTCTGCTCGGGGGTCTCGGCGACGATGTTGTCGAGCATGCGGGTAAAGGCGGAGGGCGAGACGGTGTTGGAGCGCACACCCGCCCGCTTCATGTCCAGGGCGATGGCCTTGGACAGGCCGATGATGCCGGACTTGGCGGCGCCATAGTTGGCCTGGCCGAGCATGCCAACCACCCCGGTCGGCGAGGTCATGTGCACGAAGGCACCGGAGCCCTGGGCCTTGAAGTGCTGGGCCGCCGCGATGGAGGTGTAGAAGGAGCCGTTGAGATGGGTGTCGATCACCAGCTTCCAGTCGTCCAGGCCCATCTTGTGGAAGATCTTGTCACGCAGGACGCCGGCGTTGTTGACCACGCCATCGATGCGGCCCCAGGTCTCCACCCCCAGGTCGACCATGCGTTTGGCGCCATCGGGGGCGGACACGCTGTCCAGATTGGCCACGGCGCTGCCACCGGCGGCTTCGATCTCCTTGACCACCTGCTCGGCGGGGCTGGCGTCTTCCTTGTCGCCGGTCAGGCTGGTGCCGTAATCGTTGACCACCACCTTGGCGCCCTGGGCGGCACAGTAGTGGGCGATGGCACGGCCGATGCCGTTGCCGGCTCCGGTGACCAGGATGACCTTGTCCTGGAGGATGTTCTGCAGGTTGCCGTCGAGGGACTCGATGTTGAGATGGCTCATGTTCTGACTCCTTGCCTTGTTTTTGCGGGATGTCGTGATGATTACGCCGATGTGGCGACACTGTGTTCGAACGCTTCCAGGTGATGGGCGACATCGCCGTACAGGCGCTCTGCCACCATCAGCCGCTTGACGTAGTGGCCCACGCGGCATTCATCGGTCATGCCCATGGCGCCATGCATCTGGATCGCCTCCTTGCCGATCAGGCGGGCGGCCCTGGCCACCGTCACCCGGGCGGCAGCCACCAGCCGGTGGCGCTTGGTAGCGTCGGCCTCGTCCACCGCCATGGCCGCCACGGCCGCCATGGAGCGTGACTGCTCGAGGGCGACCACCATGTCCACGAAGCGGTGCTGCAGGGCCTGGAACTTGCCCAGGGAGGCACCGAACTGCTTGCGCACCTTGAGAAACTCCCGGGTCTGCTCGACCAGCTCGGTCATGGCACCCACCGACTCGGCACAGAGCGCCGCCGAGGCGCGGTCCAGCACCGCCTGCAGGGCCTGCTCGGCCGCCTCCCCCTCCGCCAGCAACTGATCGGAGGAGACCGTCACCTCATCGAAGCGCAGGGTGGCGAGTGCTCGGGCATCCAGGGTGGTGCCCTCGATCCGGGCCAGCCCCGCGGTATCGGCCGGCACCACCAGCAGCTGCAGGGCGCCCTCCCGCTCGGCGGCGACCACGAAGGCATCGGCCTCGGGACCATCCAGGACCAGGACCTTTTCACCGCTGAGGCGATATCCCTCACCGTCGCGGATCAGGCGGCAATCGAGTTCGCTGGCGCGGTAGTCATAGCGGCCTTCCGGCTCGTCCAGGGCCAGGGCCAGGCGCAACTCGCCTTCAACCAGGGGCTGGAGCCACTGGCGCTGCTGCTCGGGCGTTCCCAAGACGTCGATAAGGGAGGCTGATATAACCGCCGTGGAAAGATAGGGTTCCGGGCTCAGGGCGCGCCCCAGCTCCTCGATCACCCCCAGCTGCTCGACCATGCCCTGGGCGCTGCCGCCACTCGCTTCCGAGACACCCAGGCCGACCAGGCCCAGCTCGGCCATCGTCGCCCAGCGCTCGCGGCGCTTGTCGGCACTCACTCGCTCACCACGCGACTCCAACGGATACTCGCCGTCGCAGAAGCGCTTTACCGCCTCGCGCAGCTGCAGTTGTTCTTCGCTGATTGAAAAATCCATGTCCGTTCCTCAACCTCTCAGCAGCATCTGGGCAGTGACATTGCGCTGCACCTCATTGGTGCCGCCATAGATGGATAGTTTTCGTGAATCCAGGAAGTTGGCCGCCAGGGAGGCGCGCTCGTCGTCGCCGATCAGCGGATCCTCGCCCTCGAGGAACATGGCCTGCTCGGAGAAGGGAACGGCCGCGGGGCCGGCCACCTCATAGAGCAGCTCGAAGATGTCCTGGCGCAACTCGGTGCCGCGGATCTTCAACATGGAGGCCTCGGCGCCCGGGGCGCTGAAGGTCTGGTTCTCGCCGAGGATGCGCAGGCCGGTGGCTTCCAGGGCGATCAGTTCGATCTCGAGCTCGGTGACCCGCCGCCGGTAGTGGGGGTCGGCGACCATGCCCTGCTCGGCGAGCAGGCGCTTGACCCGCAGCAGCTGCTGCTTGGAAGCGCCGATGCCGGCGATGCCAGTGCGCTCGTGGCCGAGCAGGTACTTGGCATAGGTCCAGCCCTTGTTCTCCTCGCCGACCCGGTTCTCCACCGGCACCCGCACGTTATCCAGGTAGACCTCGTTGAGGTCGTTGCCGCCTTCATAGAGCTTGATCGGACGCACCTCGATGCCCGGGGTGTCCAGATCCATCAGCAGGAAGGAGATACCCTCCTGGGGCTTGGCCTCCTTGTCGGTCTTGACCAGGCAGAACAGCTTGTCGCAGAAGTGCGCGTAGGAGGTCCAGATCTTGTGACCATTGACGATGTAGTGATCGCCATCGCGCACGGCGGTGGTACGCATGGAGGCCAGGTCGGAGCCGGCTCCCGGCTCGGAGAAACCCTGGGCCCACCAGCTCTCGCTGCGCCGGATCGCCGGCAGGTATTTCGCCTTCTGCTCCGGGGTTCCAAAGGCGATCAGTACCGGCCCCAGCATGTTGATGCCGCTGGCGATGATCCGCGGCGCCCCGCCCAACAGGGTCTCCTCGTCGAACAGGTACTTCTGGATCGGGGTCCAGCCGGGCCCGCCGTGCTCCTCGGGCCAGCCCGGAGTGATCCAGCCTTTCTCGTAGAGCTTGGTGTACCAGGCGACATAGTCGGCCTTCTCCAGCCTCAGGCCGCGCTCCACCTTCGCCTTGATGGCCGGATCCAGTTCTTCCTTGACGAACTGCCGGACCTCCAGGCGGAAGGTCTCTTCTTGCTCGGTGAAATTGAGTCTCATGATCTGTCTCGCCTTGTCGTTATGCTGACCGGTCTAGCCTTGCGGGCCGGTGACCACCAGGGCATCCAGGGCCACGGCGCCGTCGGGATAGGCCACCAGCGGGTTGATATCGATCTCCTCGACTTCGGGGCAGCTCTGCATGGCCCGACCGATGCGGGAGACCACCTCCGCGATGGCGGGAATATCCACCGGCTCGCTGCCACGCAGGCCACGCAGCAGGGCCACGCCCTTCAGGGCATGAATCTCGCTTTCGATATCCTCGAGTCGCGCATCGGGGGGCAGCAAGCGCACATCCTTCAGGGCCTCGATCCACACGCCACCCAGGCCGACCATCACCACTGGGCCCCATTGCGGATCACGGCGGGCGCCGACGATCAGCTCGACACCGCGCTTGCCCATGGCCTCGATCAGCACCCCATCCAGGGTCAACTCGGGGCGCGCCGCCTTGACCGAGGCGTGCAGACGCTCCCAGCCCGCACGCAGCGCCTCGGCATCGGCCAGCCCCACCAGCACGCCACCGGCGTCGGACTTGTGGGGAAGCTCGGCGGACTGGGCCTTGATCACCACCGGGTAGCCCACCTCCTCGGCGATGCGCACCGCCTCGTCGGCGCTGGTGGCCAGCCGGCCGGCGGGGAAGGCGATGCCGGCATCGGCCAGCCACTGCTTGCAACGGTACTCGGCGTGGACGCCCTCTCCGGGCAGCACCGGCAAGTGGCGCGCCTGGGCCTCGATGCGCTGACGCCGGAGGGCGCGACCATAGGCCTCCACCTGGGCGAAGGCACGCACCGCACGATCCACCGAGCGGAAGAAGGGCACGCCGCTCTCTTCGATGGCCTGGCGAAATTCCGGAATCAGTTCCGACTGATCCCCCAGAATGATCAGCGCCGAGGGCTTGGTGCACTGGGCGATGGCCGGCACCAGGTGCCTGGCCTTGTCCAGCTGACCAACCCGGGGCCCGCCCATCATCGCCACCATGACACCACCGATGCCCGCATCGTCCACGACGACATTGCACAGCCTGGTGTAGGCTTCCGGGTCCTTGGCACTGATGGTGGTGAAGTCCAGCGGGTTCTCGGCCACGGCGTAGCTGGGCAGGATCGCCTCCAGCCCGGCGAGGGTGCCCGCAGAGAACGCCGGGAAGGTCAGGCCGATATCCTCGGCGAGATCCAGGGCGCAGTTCTTGACCGCCCCCGAGTTGGTGAGCAGCGCCGGCGCCGCCGCCGGAGGCTCGGGGAACTTGTGCAGGATGGCGGTGACATCGAACAGCTCGTCGAGGGTATCGACCAGCAGCACCCCTTCGGCCCGCAGCTTGACGCAGGCCGCCGCATGGTTGCCGGCCAACGCGCCGGTATGGGACTGCACCGCCTCCCGGGCCCGGGCGCTGCGTCCCGGCATCAGCATCACGACGGCCTTGCCCGCCGCCCGGGCCCTGGCCACCTGGGCGAGAAACAGCTCGGGATAGCGCACCTGCTCCACATAGAGGCTGATCACCCCGACCCGCGGCTCGTCGACCAGGTGCGCCAGGTGATCCTCGATACTCAGTACCGCCTCATTGCCGGTGGAGATGGCGTACATGACCGGCAGGCCGTTGGCGATCAGGGCATCGCGGAGGTTATTGGCCATGGCCCCGCTCTGGGCGACGACCGCCACCCCCGGCCGGCTCTCCTGACGCAGCCTGGCACTGTAGTCCGGGCCCAGCTCCTGGGGCTCGAAGGTCAGGGGAAAGCCATCCACCAGGTTGCTGAGTCCCATGCAGTTGGGCCCGACCACCATGATGCCGCTCTCCCGAGCGACCCGGGCCAGTTCGGCCTGCTGACGCTCCCCCTCCTCCCCGGCCTCGGAGAAGCCGGAAGCGAACACCACGGCGGCCGCGATTCCGCGGCGGCCACAGGCCCGTACCGACTCCACCACCGCCTTGCCCGGCACCGTCAGCACCGCCACGTCGAGGCCATAGGGCAGCGCATCGATGGAGGCCACGCAGGGGTGCCCCTTCACCGTATCGGCAGTACGACTGACCAGATGCAGGCTGCCGGCGAAGCGGAAGTCGTCCAGGTTGGAGAGCACGAAGTTGCCGAACGACCGCTCACTGTCGGAAACCCCCACCACGGCCACGGACTCCGGATAGAGCAATCGCCGGATATCGTGGGCTCGCCGCACGCCAGGGGGTGAAGGAGTTGTACTCATTATCGTCTCCTGTTTTAGGGGAATCAGCGCTTATCCACCAGGGTGCGCCAGTCCTCTTCCTCGGGAAGGATTCCGCCGATGGAGCGAATGTCTGCATACTTCAGCTCCTCGTCATCGAGAGGCGGCTTGCCACTCTCGAAGTCCTCGGCGGACCGCAACAGCAGGTTGCGGACGCGCAGCACGGCGCCGTCCGCCGAGCACAGTTGCTCGGTGGTGCGGTCCACGATGGGGCCCTGCCCCAGGAAGATGGCAAAATCCTCGGTGCCGAAATGCTGCGGGAAGCCGGTGAAGTGGCCACGCGCCATGACGCCACGATCCTGGCCCCAGTTAGTCTTCTCATCACCCGGCGGCAGCGGCGGGAAGTCCATCAGATCGGAGCCGATGGTGAAGGGCGTCACGCCCAGGGGACGCCCGGTATTGAAGTGTACGAACCAGGCACGATGGTGAGTGTCGTCCACCGGCACACTGAAGAAGACGGTGCCCGGCCCTCCCTCCTCCGGCGGGCAGATGATGCCGTACCAGGGCATCACGAAGTTGTTGACGCGCACATACTGCTCGCTTTCACTGATGGGCCGCAGTGCCGCGTAGCGGAAGCCATAGGGCATCTCCTCGAACTCCAGGCGCGGCGCACGCTCTCTGGTCATATGCATGCGCTGGGACTTACCGGAGGTGAGTTCCACCGAGGAGGCGTGCAACACGCCCACATGGGAAGTGTCCATGGAGGCCTCGACGCCCTGTACCCAGTTGGTGGGAATCAGCTGACAGGCCACGGCGCGCTGGTTCTCGGGAAGGGAAGTGAAAGGCAACTCGGGGAAGGCGGGCGCTTCGTCGCCCTCCCCCAGCCACACCCATACGATACCGCCTGCCTCCTGGGTCTTGTAGCTGTTGAAGGTGACGCGCTGACAGAAGCTGACCTGATCGCCGGTGTGGTTGGGCGCCTCGATCATCTCGCCGGTCACGCTGAACTTCCAGCCATGGTAAATACAGGTCAGGGCGTTGTCTTCGTTGCGCGCCAGGGCCAGGGAGGCCTTGCGATGGGGGCACTGCTCATCGAAACAGGCTACGCGACCGTCCTCGGAGCGAAAGACCACATAGTTGTCCCCGAGCAGCCGGACTCGGATCGGCGCCCCGCCGGCTTCCAGGGAGAGTGATGGCACCGCCGGAAGCCAGTGCCACTGGCGAATCATCTGCCCCATGGGGGCCCCGTTCTCGACCCTGCACAGGCGGTCATTTTCTTGAGCTGTCATTGGCATGATTGTTCTCCTGTCCTTTATAGGGCGGTGTCGGCTCCTCGACCGATTGCCTCGGCGCTCTCTTGCGCCTCCGGTTCCCGGTTGTCGGGTCGCTGGCTTTCGGCAGGATGTCAGGGTTGCTTTTCTTTTCTTTATCAGGGAACCTTACATACATCGTGTGGGCGGCGCCGGGTTTTGTCAAGTGCACAACGTCGAGCGACGGCACACCGGGCGAGACGCCCCCGAGAAGTGGCAACTCACTGAGAAGACTTGAAAAACCTGAGGAGCTTCACCACTGCCACCCCAGGTGATCGAGACCGAGCAACGATTACGACCTTGGTATGACGGCAAGGCCTCATCCACGACAACGCCACCATCAACAACAAGAGGAGTGTCCACCATGACCGGCAAACGCAGCATCTCGATACCCGGCTTTGGTCATCGCGCCCCCATTCCCGGCGCCGCCCGGGTCGGCAACCTGCTGTTCTCGTCTGCCATCTCGGGCATCGATCCCGAGACCGGCCAGCCCGCCGACGATCCGGCGCGACAGGTGGAGCTGGTCTTCACCTACCTGCAGTCGCTGATGGAGGCCGCCGGCACCAGCCTGGCCCATATCGGCAAGATGGCCGTCCATATCCGTGACAACGCGATGCGCGACCTGATCAACGAGGCCTGGCTCCAGCACTTTCCCGACCCGGAGGATCGGCCAGCCAGGCATATCCAGCTGGCCGATCTGCCCGGCCCCCTGCACCTGCAGATCGAAGTGATCGCCATCATTCCTGAAGGAGACTAACCATGATCATCGACTCTCACGCCCATATCGTCATGCCCCAGGAAAGCTACAAGTTCTTCACCGAGCTGGTCGGTGGCCGTGGCAATCCCGTGGGCAACCCCAAGATCCCCGACGCCTCGATCCGCGCCTCCGGGGAAGCATTGCTCAAGATCATGGACTCCGTCGGCACCGACATTCAGCTGATCTCGCCGCGCCCCTATCTGCAGCTGCACTCCCTGAAGCCGGCCATCGTCTCCGAGATCTGGAACAAGCACGTCAATGACGTCATCTATCGACTGGTCGAGATGTTCCCGGACCGTTTCCGCGGCGTGGCCGGCCTGCCCCAGCATCGCCACGAGTGCCCCTCCGTGCGGGTCGTGCCCGAACTGGAGCGCTGTGTCAAGGAGCTCGGCTTCGTCGGCTGCCTGATCAACCCCGATCCCACCGAAGGGGACGAGCTGCCGCCCCCGGGGCTCGGCGACGCCTTCTGGTATCCCCTGTACGAGAAGATGGTCGAGCTCGATGTCCCCGCCCTGATCCATTCGGCGGGCAGCTGCCAGCCCCGCGAGAGCTACACCCTGAAGTTCATCAACGAGGAGAGCACCGCGGTCATCTCCCTGCTGACCTCCGACACCTTCGAGCGCTTTCCGGCCCTCAAGATCGTCATTCCCCATGGCGGCGGCGCCATTCCCTACCAGATGGGGCGTTTCCGCGCCTGGAACGTCCGCAAGGGCGAGGAGCAGAGCTTCGACGACAAGCTCAAGAAGCTCCACTTCGATACTTGCAACTACTCCAGAGAAGCCCTGGAGTTCCTGTTCAAGGTGGTGGGGACCGACAATGTGCTGTTCGGCACCGAGAAGCCCGGCACCGGCAGCGCCCGAGACCCGATCAGCGGACGCGACTTCGATCACCTCAAGCCGGTGATCGAGGAGATCGACTGGCTGACCGAGGAGCAGCGGAAGAATCTGTTCGAGTGCAACTGCTGCAGCCTCTATAACCTGAACCTGAAGTAATGGTCAGGAAGGGGGAGCCTCTCCCCCTTCCAGGGGCTGCACCCTCGTGACCTGGGGCTGCGTGATTCCCCGTCCTGGGGTGGCTCCATTTCGACGGCCGCCATGCTAGTGTTATATGCAAGCCTTATATAGTCACGGCTCCGGATGACCGCAGGCGCACACGCCCGTGGTCCCCGTCCGCAAGCAAGGGAAGCGTCTCATGGACAATACCGCCGTCAAGCTGAAACATAGTCCGGCCAGGAATACCACCTATCTGCTGGCCCAGACCACCAACATCATTCGCAACTCCTGGATCGACCCGGCGCTCAAGCAGCATGGCCTGACCTCGTTGCAGTACACCGTGCTCTCGGTCATCAAGCGCTACAGTGGCCTGTCCTCCGCCGAGCTGTCACGCCACTTCTTCGTGACCCCCCAGACCATGGGCCCCATCCTCACCCAGTTGGATAACCGAGGGCTGATCCTGCGCGAGGCCAATGCGGAGAATCGCCGGCTCCTGGCCATCAGTCTCACGGACGAGGGGGGCCAGCTGCTGGAGATCTGCAACCATGTGATCGCCGACATCGAGCAGGAGATCTTCGGCGAACTTGACGACGCCACCCTGCAACACTTCCGGGAAACCCTGCAGCGCATCTATCGCCGCGCCCAGGATAACCACCGGCCAAGGTAGAGACTCCCTCCCTCCCCGGCCCAGAGAACACCGGTCGCTTACCCCACCTTGACGATCAGCGCCGCGGCGGAGTCGCCGGCGGCGCAGCCGGTGACCAGGGCATAGCCGCTGCCCTTGAGCGCGGTCTCCTCGATGGCCTCGATCAGCAGCCGCGCCAGGGTCGGGCCCTGGGGATGCCCGAACACCAGGGAGGTGCCGTAGTTGTTGAAGGCATTGGCGTCGAGGCCCAGCGCCTTGGCCAGGTGCAGGTCGTTGACGATGAACGGCGAGTGGTTCTTGATCGTGGCGATCTGGTCGAGGGTCAGGCCGGCCTGATCCAGGGCGCGCTGCACCGAGGTCGCCGGCGCCATGGGCATGTGCGCCGGCTTGGTGCGGGCATGGCCATAGGCCACCACCTGGACGACCAACCGGGGATCGGTGCTCAGCTCGGCGGCCCGCTCGCGGGTGGTAACGATGATGCCGGCGTTGCCGTCGGCCGGATGGGTCTGGGAGCCGAAGGTATGGATGCCGTCCGGCTGCACGGCGCGCAGCCTGGCGAGCCCCTCGGCGGT
This sequence comes from Halomonas sp. LMYGS-3, assembly GCF_059509875.1. Taxonomy (NCBI): domain Bacteria; kingdom Pseudomonadati; phylum Pseudomonadota; class Gammaproteobacteria; order Oceanospirillales; family Halomonadaceae; genus Halomonas; species Halomonas sp. LMYGS-3. Next base: position 93,509 of record NZ_JCAKFQ010000006.1, read on the forward strand.
GGTCGGGGTCACCCCTTCGTCGAGCTCGACGAGCCGGGTCTCCTTGCGCGAGACCGTCACCTCCAGCGGGAACATGTAGCGCTTCTGGAAGGCACGCTCGTCGGCCAGGGCCTCTGCGTACTGTTCATAACGGCGCAGGGTCAGCTCGTCGGCCTGCTCGCGGGTGAAGCCATGCTCGCGGGCGACGTTCTCGGCGGTGGTCAGCATGTCCTTGCCGGTGACCGGGTCGGCGGCGATGTTGTCCATGTTCCAGTTCTCGGCGATCACCTCGCCGCCCGGCCCGATGGGGTTGGGCCAGATGGTATGGGGGGCGTTGGAGGTACGATCGGCGAGCAGGCAGTAGGTGGTGTCGAAGCTGCCGCTCTCCACCGCCAGGGCGGCATTGAACACCGAGGTGGTGGCGGTGGCACAGGCCTGGGTGATGTTCTGGCCCGGGGCCTGGCCGGCGCCCATCATGGCCGCGGCCCAGGGCGCGCCGTAGAAGATCGACTTCTGCCCCACCGAGACCCCCAGGTAGAGGTAGTCGATGATGGCGGGATCGATGTCGCGGCTGGCGAACCAGCGCTTGCTGGTGGCCGCGCCCAGCTCGATGGAGTTGAGGTTGGCCAGGCTGCCCATCCACTTGCAGAAGGGGGTGGAGTAGTAGCCGCCGTAGGGGATATAAGCGTTCTTGAACATGTGCGATTCCTCCAAGGGGTAAAAAGGGGGCCCCGACCCGATATCATGGGAACGGGCCCCAACCCTGATGCTCAGTCGTCGGTCAGGTGCGTGCGCAGGCCGCCCCACTGGGGCTGGAAGAGCTCGGCCGGCATCTCGCGCAGCTCGCTGGCGATGCGTGGCACGAAGTCCATGGCCGCCAGGATGTCGCGCTCGATATCGATGCCCGGCGCCACCTCGGTGAGGGTGATCTCGCCGTCGATCAGCTCGAAAACGCCGCGCTCGGTGACGAACAGTACCGGCTTGCCGGTCTCCCGGGCGTAGCGGCCGCTGAAGGTGATCTGGTCGACGCGCTGCACGAACTTGCGGCGCTGCCCCTCCCGGCGGATGTCGATGCGGCCGTCCTCCACCGCCACCTCGCCGCCGTTGGTGAAGGTGCCGCAGAACACCACCTTGCGGGCGTTCTGGCTGATGTTGATGAAGCCGCCCGGCCCCACCACCTTGTCGCCGAACTTGCTGACGTTGAGGTTGCCCTCGTGATCGGTCTGGGCCAGACCCAGGAAGCAGACGTCCAGGCCACCGCCGTCGTAGAAGTCGAACTGGTAGCCGTGGTCGATGATCGCCTCGGCGTTGTAGGCGGTGGCGAAGTCGCCGCCGCTGGCGGGTACGCCGCCGTAGGTACCAAGCTCGGTGGTCAGGGTCATCAGGTCGCTGACGCCCTCCTCGGCCGCCACGCTGGAGACCCCCTCGGGCATGCCGATGCCGAGGTTGACCACCCCGCCCGGCACCAGCTCCATGGCGGCACGCCGGGCGATCACCTTGCGCGGATCCAGGGGCAGCGGCTTGATGCCGCCCAGCGGCACCCTGAGGTCACCGGAGAGCGCCGGGTTGTAGCCGGTGGCCATGGTCTGCATATGCTGTTCGGGCTCGGCCACCACCACATAGTCCACCAGGTCGCCCGGCACCTTGACCCGCTGGGGGTGCAGGCTGCCCTGCTGGGCCAGGTACTCCACCTGGGCGATGACGATGCCGCCGCTGTTCCTGGCCGCCTGGGCCATGGAGAGCTGCTCGAGGAAGATCGCTTCGCGCTCCAGGCTCAGGTTGCCGCGCTCGTCGGCGGTGGTGGCGCGGATCACCGCCACGTCCACCGGGAAGGTGCGGTAGAGCAGCCACTCCTCGTCCTCGAGCTCGATCAGCTTGACCAGGTCCTCCTCGGCGGCTTCGTTGGCCTTGCCGCCCTCGAGGCGCGGGTCGACGAAGGTGCCGAGCCCCACCTTGCTGAGCACCCCGGGCTTCTTGCCGGCGATGTGTCGCCACAGGTGGGCCAGCACCCCCTGGGGCAGCAGATAGCCTTCGATACGGTTCTCGCGGATCAGCTCGCCCATGCGCGGCGCCTGGCCGGTGTGGCCGCTGATCAGCCGCTTGACCAGCCCGGCATGGCCGAGATGGTTCATGCCGCGGGTCTGGCCGTCGCCGCAGCCACAGCTGTGCGCCACGGTGAGGTCACGGGGCGAACCGGTCGCAAGGAAGCGCGTCTCCAGCGCCGTGGCCATGGCCTCGGCGAAGCCGCACAGGCCGGCGGTGGTCCAGATGACGGTATCGCCATCCTGGATCAGGCCCGCCGCGGTGGTGCTGTCGATGATCTTGTTCACTCTTGTGGCCCTCTTGCAAAAGCATCCAATATCAGGGGCTCAATATATTGTTTATTCAACAAACATTTGAGCGCATGAATCACCGGCGCGACGGGCCCCTTGTCGGGCCCGCCCGGTCAGCCGCCGGTCAGTACCAGCACGATCTGCGGATAGAAGATCACCAGGGCAACCACCAGGATGTCGGCGACCAGGAAGGTCGTCACGCCCCGGAAGATGTCCATCAGCGAGGCGTACTGGCTCGCCACGCCCTTGATCACGAAGATGTTCATGCCCACCGGCGGGGTGATCATGCCGATCTCCAGCAGCTTCACCAGCAGCACCCCGAACCAGATCAGGCTCACGTCGTAGAGCTCGAAGATCGGCAGCAGCACCGGCAGGGTCACCAGCATGGCGCCGAAGGGCTCCATGAACAGACCCAGGAAGAGGTAGATCAGCACCACCACCAGCATCAGCTCGAGATAGGAGGGATCCCAGCCGGTCACCGCCCCGGTGATGTAGCCGGCCAGCCCGCTCAGGCTCAGGAAGAGGGTGAACATGCTGGCACCGACGCCGATGATCAGCAGTGCCGAGGTGGTGGAGAGCGTCTCGAGCAGGGCGGCCTTCATCGCCTGGCGATCGAGGCGCCCCAACGCGACGGCGATCAGGATCGCTCCGGCGGCGCCCACAGCCCCGGCCTCGGTGGCGGTGAAGAACCCCGAGAACAGCCCGCCGAACACCAGCACCCCCAGCACCAGCACCGGCCAGATCTCGACCAGCGCCTGACGGGCGCCGATATCGCGCGCATCAGCCGCTTGACGAGGCACGATGTCCGGGCGCCGCCAGCTGACCAGCAGGATCACCAGGCTGTAGCTGACCGCGGTCAACAGCCCGATGGTGATGCCCCCCAGGAACACCTGGGTGATCGACACCTGGGCGAAGACGCCATAGACGATCATCAGGATGCTGGGCGGGATCAGCGCGCCGATGGTGCCCCCCGCCGCGATGGTGCCGCAGGCGAAACTCGGCTTGTAGCCGCCGCTGACCATCTCGGGAATGGCGATGCGCCCCATGGCGGCCGAGCAGGCCACGCTGGAGCCGCTCACCGCGGCGAAGCCGGAGCTGGCAAAGATGCTCGAGATCGCCACGCCACCCGGCAACCAGCGGAAGACCACCTTGGCGGCATTGAACAGACCGTTGGTGATTCCGGCGTGGTAGCAGACGAAGCCCATCAGCAGGAACATGGGCACCGCGCTCAGCGTCCACTTGGCGATGAACTCGTAGGGCGTCGAGGAGAGCATGCCGATGGCGGTGTTCCAGCCGAACATCACCGTCATGCCGCCCAGCGAGACGACGATCAGCGAGAGGGCCACCGGCACCCGCAGCGCCAGCAGCAGCATCAGGATGGCGAGGCCGTAGAAGCCGACTTCAACAGACATGGGGATCACCTTGCGTCTTGCGCGCTGGAGGGGTAGGTCGCGCCCCTGGCCAGGAAGGGCAGCCGCACGACACAGACCACCGCCGCCAGGGCGAAGGCGATGGGCAACGCGAAGTAGGTCGGCCAGACCGGCATGGGGAAGTTGAGCGACATCACGTAGGAGCCGATGGCGTACTGCTCCATGGCCTTGTCCCAGGTCGCCACGGTCAGGACGGCGTAGACCACCGCCGACAGCAGCGACACCAGCACGTCGGAGAGCCGCACCAGGAACTGGCCCATCATCCCCTCCAGGGCCTCCACGGCAATCATCTCGCGGCGCCACTCCACCCAGCCCAGCGGCAGCAGCGCCAGGGTGATCAGGTAGTAGCGGGTCACCAGTTCCACGGTGGCGGGAATCGAGACCGACAGGGTGGTGCGCAGCAGGACGTCCAGGGTGACGTGGACCACCATCAGCAGAATGCCGAGGGTGCCGAGCAGGGCCAGGCCGACGGCGGCCCGGTTGGTCAGGCGATACAGAGCGGCCATGTGCGAGCCTCCAGCATCGTGGTCGGACCGCCCGAGGGCCGGTGGCCCTCGGGCGGCGTGGCATCAGGTCCCGTAGGTGGCGAAGTCCACCCCGTCCCAGACCTCGCGGTTCACGGCATCGGCGACCGCCTCTGGCTCCTCGCCGACCTCCTCGACGATGGCATTCCACTTGTCGACCATGGCGACGAAGTGGTCGAGCTTGGTGCGGGCATCGCTCACCCCATAGCGCTCCTGCGCCTGCTGGGCGGCATACGCCAGGTCCTGCTCGCCGAAGGCCCGGCTGGCCTCAATCAGGTCGTCGCTGGGCTCGAGGAGTTCGATGTCGTGCTCACCGGCCAGCGCCTTCGCCTCGTCGATCATCTCGTAGCCCCAGCGCTGGATGGCCAGGGCGCTGGCCCGGGTCGAGGCACGTACCACCGCCTCGCGGTCCTCCGGCGAGAGCGACTGCCACACCGACTGCCCCACGGCGTGGGAGATGGTGCTGTGGAAGGTCCCCAGGTCGAGCAGGGTGACGTGATCGATCGCATCCTCGAGGCGGAAGGAGATGATGTCGGCGATGGAGCCCACGGTGCCGTCGATGACGCCCTGGGAGAGCGACTCGAAGGTGTCTCCCACCGGGATCGAGGCCGGGGTGGCGGACATGGCCTCGGCCCAGCGCGAGTACTGGGGCCCGCCGACGCGCAGGCGCAGGCCGCGCAGATCCTCGACCGAGCGGACCGGGCGGGTGGTCAGGATCTGGTAGGTGTCGGTGGAGTGGGAGCTGGTGTAGACGACGCCGAGGCGCTTGAGCTCCTCCTGGCAGGCCTCGCAGGTGGCGATGTACTCGGTCATGGCCGCGCCCATGGCATAGGGGTTGGTACCGAGCAGGGCCATGTCGCCGACCAGGTTGATCTCGGGCAGGTCGGCCGGGAAGTAGGCCGGCAGGAACAGGCCGGCCTCCACCAGGCCGCTGCGGATGGCGTTGCGCATGTTGCCGATCGAGGCGATCTCCGTGCCGAGGATCTGCCCCCCCAGCCGGCCATCGGACTCGGCCTGGAGCAGCTCCACGAACCCCGTGTAGAGCGGCGTGTGGGCAGGATGGGCCGGCGGCACCCCGGGGGCCATGCGCAGATCCCGGGCCTGGGCATGACCGGCCAGTGCCAGGCAGCCCAGGGTGGCGGCGATGGTAAGGGGCTTGATCAGGGAAGGGGTCATCATGTGTACCTCAGCGGTCGGGTTATATTTGTTTATCTTTAGAACAATGGTGCTTAACATCTATTTGCCTCCGGATTATAGTCCACCCAACAGCCCCGTCCGATACCCGACTTTGGTATGACGCCTGGTGAGTCTCCGGCGCGCTAAGCCGAGGCACCCTTCATCCCGCCGATCACACCAATGCTTGCTTCCCATTCCGACGTCAGCCAGATCGCCGACGAAAATCACGAAACAAGACGCCCCCGGCCAGGCGAGCTGACCGGGGGCGAGGCGAGAACGAGTCTGGTGAAGGGCGAGATGGCGTTCTCAGTCGGGCTCCACCATGAAACGGGAGAAGAACCTGGTGAGTTCGTCGAAGTCATCCAGCGGGAGCACGAGGGAGACGTACTGGTCCGGTCGCACCACCACCAGCGCACCGGCCCCACGATCGATGCCCCGCAGGTCGAAGATGTCCTGGTCGGTGCCCAGCACCGGCGCATGGGCCTTTTGGTAGTCCTGGAGCCCGAGGGGCCCCTTGTGCGGCTTGAGGACGTCGTGCATGTCGGCCCAGTCGACCTCGAGGTGCGACTGCTGGATGATGCCGTGGACGTCGAAGACCGCGTCCGGATCGGACCCTTGCGGGGTGAAGCGGCGGATCGGCGACGCCTCGCTGGCGAGGAAGTCCATCAGCTGGTTGAACCGGGAGCCCGGGCTTCGCGGGTCGACCATGTCGGCGAAGGCGTAGAGGCGCCAGCGGCCGTCAGCGCGATGGACGTGCCCGAGGTGGACCTGCTTGGCATCGCCGAGCCGGATCACCTCGGCCGAATGGAAGCGGCGGCCGGGCGGGAAGCCGGTGGCGAGCCCCAGGTGGCTGTCGTCGCCGGTGAGCAGGTCCGGCGTGTAGTGGGTGGCGAACCCCGCGGTGAACTCGCTGTTGGTGACGAACTGGCGCTGCACCTCGGCCAGGCCCTTCATCGCGCCCTGGGGGTCGTCGGCGTCCTGGGCGGCGCCGATCGCCCGCGACCAGCGGGTATCCATCTCGATCAGGTTCTCGGCGATCACGTGGCGCTCGGCGTTGTAGGTGTGCAGCAGGCTGGCGGGGCTGCGGCCCTCGAGCACCGAGATCAGCTTCCAGCCGAGGTTGAAGGTGTCCTGCATCGACACGTTCATGCCCTGGCCGGCCTTGGCGGTGTGGGTGTGGCAGGCATCGCCGGCGATGAAGACCCGCGGCGTGCGGCTCTCCATCTGGTCGTCGTCGACATCATCGAACTTGTCGGTGACCCGATGACCGACGCGGTAGACGGAGAACCAGGCGGTCTCCTTCACCTCGAAGGTGTAAGGCGCCAGCACCGCCTGGGCCTTGGCCAGGACCTGCTCCTTGGTCAGCCAGGCGTCCGGGGCGATGTTGCCCATGTCGACGTACATCCGAACCATGTAGCCCCCCTCGCGAGGGATCAGCAGGATGTTGCCCGCCTCGGCGGACTGGATCGTGCACTTGAAGCGGATGTCCGGGAAGTCGGTCACCGCCAGGACGTCCATCACGCCCCACGCCTTGTCCTCGCCGTGGCCCTGGGGCACGCGGCCGATGGAGTCGCGCACCACGCTGTGCGCACCGTCACAGCCGACCACGTACCGGGCGCGGACGCGCTTCTCGCCCTCCGGTGTCTTGAGCGTCACCGTGACACGCTCGTCGGGGTTCTCAGGCACCGCCACCTCGAGCGTCTCGTGGCGGTAATCGACCCGCAGGCGGCTGGGGGAGTTGTGCATGTACTCCAGCAGGAAGTCGAGCAGGCGGGCCTGGTTGACGATCACGTGGGGGAACTCGGAGAGGCCGTCGCGCACGTCCTGCACGCGGCCGAGCCGGGTGATCCGCGCCTTGTCACCGGGGCTCGGGCCCCAGAAGTGGGTCTCGTTGACCCAGTAGGCCTCGCTGGTCATCCGCTCGGCCAGGCCGAAGGCCTCGAACATCTCCACCGTGCGGCAGGCGATACCGTCGGCGCGTCCCACCTCGAGGGGCCCGTCGGCCTTCTCCACCACGCGGGTGACGATCTCCGGGGAGGTCGAGAGCTGGGCGGCCAGCAGCAGACCGGCCGGACCGGTGCCGACGATGAGCACGTCCACCTCTTCCGGCAGCGGCCCCTGCTCCTCGCTGCGTCCTTCGGCCAGGGGTTGAATTCGCGGGTCGCCGCTGCGGTAACCGTCGAGGAAGTACTGCATCTGTTCACTCCATCCCGTGCGCTACGGGTCGTCGTTGTTGAGGGTCAATCAGGGGGTTGGGATGTATCCGGTGTGGCAATTCGCCACGGCCATATTCGTCAGTATTGTGATCGATTTATCGTCGAGCAATACGACTTTCCTCCAAGACGCGACGTCCTGCGCCCCATCCTCAGGCGTCTTGGGTCCTTGTCGCGGTATCGACCTTCGAATGAATGATCATTACTGCGATGATCATAATACTGATGAATATCAAAGAATGCCCCCCCCTGACCACCGACAAGCGAGCCGACAATGATGACCACTGCACGCCACGCTATCCGAGCCCTGACGCTGCTCTCGGCCTCCCTACTGGCCACCAGCCCCCCGGTGCTGGCCAAGGAGCTGCGGCTGGGCATGATCACGCCGCCAAGGCCTTCGGCTGGGTGCTGGTCTACAACCAGGTTCCCCAGCAGGTGGCGGCGCTGATGCAGGGCGCCATCGTGAGCCCGCTGGTCAGCGTTTTCCGTTAGCACTCATCGCCCCGAACAACCGGCGGATGCCCGGGGCAGCGCACTCTGCTAAGTTAGCGACGGGGCCACCTGCCGGATACGGCGAGTGGCCGTCGATCGCTCCCCTTCCACCCTCGAATAGAACGCGACCATGACCGCAGCTCCCTTCTCAGAGGCCAGCCAGTTTCCCGGCAACCTGCTCCGGCGCTGCCACCAGATCAGCGTGGCGATCTTCCTGCGCAAGTGCGAGGCCCACCAGCTGACCCAGCTGCAGTACATCATCCTCTGCGCACTGGAGGAGCATGGGGCCATCGACCAGATCACCCTGGGCGGCCATACGGCCCTGGATCGCAACACCGTGGCCGTGGTGGTGCGCAAGCTGGAGGAGCGTGGCCTGGTGACCCGCCACCGCAACCCCGAGGATCGCCGCTCCATGCTGGTCACCCTCACGGAAGCGGGCCGGCAACTGCGCCGGGCCGCCGAGCCTTCCGTGGCCGAGGTGCAGGAGGAGATCCTCGCCCCCCTGGAAGAGAACGAGCGCGAGACCCTGTGCCGACTGCTCCAGACCCTGGCCGACGAGAACAACCACCTGAGCCGGGTGCCGATCCGCCGCGCCGGCTGAGGCCATGGAACGCCTGCCCAGCCTGCGCTGCCTGCGCGCCCTGGCCGCCGTTGCCGAACGGGGCAGCGTGCTCGGTGCCGCCGAGGCGCTCAATCTCTCCCAGCCGGCGGTCTCCCGGGCGATCCGCGACCTGGAGAAGGCCCTCGACCTGACGCTGTTCGAGCGCCACCATGGCGGCATGCTCGGTACCGAGGCGGGCGAGCTGGTGGCCCACCGCTGTCGCCGCGTCCTGCACCAGTTCGCCCGCGCCGAGCGCCAGTTGGCCCAGCTGCCGCTCGGGGGCCACTTCCAGCGCCTGGCCCAACGCCTCTCCCTGCGTCACCTGCGAGTGCTGGTGACCCTGGCCGAGACCCATAACGAGCGCCAGGCCGCGCGGCGCCTGGCGCTCACCCAGCCGACCGTCAGCGCCAGCCTGCGCGACCTGGAGGGACGCCTCGGAATCCCGCTGTTCCTGCGCACCCAGCGGGGACTGATCGCCACCCCCGGCGGTACCCTGCTGACCCGCCACGCCAAGGTGGCCCTGCGCGAGCTGGCGCTGCTCCAGGACGATATCGCTGATTGGCGGGGCGAGGCCCAGGGCCGGGTGGTGATCGGCGCCCTGCCGCTGACCAGCTCCCTGCTGGTGCCGCGCGCCGTGGACGCCCTGCTGCGCGAGCGCCCGGGATTCGCCGTCGTCGTCCACGAGGGCACCTATGACGTCCTCTTCGAGGCGCTGCGCAGCGGCGAGATCGACGTCCTGGTAGGGGTGCTGCACCGCATCGATCCCGAGGAGGAGATGACCCAGCAGGTGCTGCTGCATGATCGCCTGGTTGCCGTGGGGCGTCCCGGCCACCCGCTGATGGAGCGCGCCGACCTGACCCTGGAGACGCTGCTCGACTGGCCCTGGATCGCCCCGCCCAAGGGGACCCCCGCCCGCCACAGCTTCGACCAGCAGTTCAACACCCTGGGCATCACCCCGCCGACGCCCGCGGTGGAGGCCGGCAACCTGGGGGTCATCCGTGACCTGCTGCGGGACAGCGACCGCCTCGCCCTGGTCTCCCCCTACCAGGTCCACTACGAGGTGCAGGACGGGCGCCTCGTCTACCTGCCGCTGCGCCTGCAGGGCCCGCCCCGGGCCATCGGCCTCACCATGCGCGAGGACAGCGCCCCCAGCCGGGCCCTGAGCGCCCTGCGCGACACCCTGGTGGCGGTCAGCCGGTCGCTGCCACCCCACCCCCGATAGAAAAAACGCATACCCATGCCGGGCAATGGCATTGGCCCCCGGGCACCGCCCCAGCCCAGACTGGCACCAACCGTGACGCCGGCGGCTCACCCCGTCGCGGAGACGATAACAACCCCACAACGACACGCCCGGAGCCCACCCATGATGTTCAAGACCCTGCTCACCACCACCGCCCTGGCCGGTGCCCTGGCCGTCACCGCCACCCAGGCACAGGCCCAGACCCTGCGCGCCGAAAGCGGCAACCCCGCCACCTTCAACTCTCAGTTGGCCACCCTGATGAGCACCCTGGCCAGCCGCGACCACGACCTCAACATCCAGCTCAGCACCGGCCAGAACCTGGCCATGACCGGCGTCAAGCTGGGCACCGGGCGCATCGACATGACCATGATCCCTACCGAACTCTACGGCTACATGTCGGCGGGCGAGCGCATGTACGGCGAAATGGGCGACCAGGCCGTCCAGGCGTCCGGGAACCTGCGCTCGCTGTTCGGCTTCGTGCATGGTGCCTACCACGTCTTCACCTGGGCCGACAGCGGCATCGAGAGCTGGGACGACATCGCCGGCAAGAACGTCTACATCGGCCCCGCCGCCAGCGCCTCGAGTTCGGCCATCGAGCGGGTGATCGAGGCCAATACCGGCATGGCCCCGGGCGAGGGCTACAACGCCGTCACCATGGGCTGGGGCGGCTCCGGCCAGGCCTTTTCCGACGGTCAGGTGGACGTGCTGGTCAGCGCCCCGCGGATCGGCTCCGCCGCCATCGAGCAGTTCTCCCTGGTCAACCCGATCCGCTTCCTCGGCATGAGCGAGGAAGGCCTGGCGAGCGAGACCTGGCAGGAATTGATGGCCACGCCCGGCATGCTGCCGCTGACCATCACCCCGGACACCTACCCCAACACGGCCAATGCCGAGGAGGAGATCACCCTGCTCGGCTTCACCATGATGGCACTGGTCAACGAGAGCCTCGACGAGGAGACCGCCTATCGGCTGACCAGTACCGTGTGGGACAACATCGACGAGATCCGCGAGGCGGGCCCGGTCTTCGACGGGCTGCGCATCGAGGACGCCTTCATCGGCGTCGATGCCCCGCTGCACCCCGGCGCCTACCGCTACTACCAGGAGCGCGGTATCGAGGTCCCCGAGCCGTTGATCCCCTGAGTCACCGGCCCCGGCACCGCCGCCGGGGCCCCTCCCCCTGACCCGACGCGACAGGCTTCCCCATGATTCACGCGCTCTTCCCGTACTCCGAGGTCCGCCTCCGGGCGGTCCTGGCCTACGCGGTCGGCCTCGGCATCGCCCTGCTGGGCATCGTCAACAGCCTGCCGAGCTTCGGCCCCATCCCGCGCCTGGGGCCCTTCGGCTACGAATACATGCACCCACTGATGCTGGGCCTGGCGTGCCTGGCGGTGGTCGGCCGCCAGACGCTGCTGAAAACGCCAGACGGCGCCGGCCCTCTCTGGCGCCTGGCGGGCGGCCTGGTGGATGTCATCGTCCTGGCCGTGCTGATCTATGCCCTGTACGACTACTACGTCACCATGGAGCGCCTCAAGGGCGGCCTGTTCTTCTTCGATGCCGCCCACGCCTGGACGGCGCTGGCCGGCGTGGTGGCCCTGCTGCTGATCTGCCTGCGCCAGTGGGGGGTGGCGCTGACCGCCGTGGGGATGGTGGCGCTGCTCTACTTCTACACCGGCCACCACTGGCCGGGGCTGTTCCGCATGGCGCCGATCAATTTCATCGACGGTACCGCGGATACCCTCTGGTACAACAGCACCAACGGCGTACTGGGCTCGCTGCTGGCCATCGTCATCAACACCATCCTGCCCTTCATCCTGCTCGGCGCCCTGCTCGAGGGCAGCGGCGCCGGCGGCTCCCTGATCAAGGTCTCGCTGCACGCCTTCCGCCACGCCCGGGGCGGCCCGGCCCATGCCGCCATCCTCTCCTCCGGGCTGTTCGGCTCGGTCTCGGGCAGCGCCGTGGCCAACGTGGTGGGCACCGGGGTCATCACCATCCCGATGATCCGCCGGCGCGGCTTCAGCCCCGCCTTCGCCGGGGGCGTCGAGGCCACCGCCTCCAGCGGCGGCCAGATCATGCCGCCGATCATGGGCGCCGCGGCCCTGGTGATGGCCGACTTCATCGGTATCTCCTACCTGACCATCATCGTCGCCGCGCTGATTCCTGCGCTCTTCTACTACGGCTCGCTGTTCGCCGCCGTGGTCTACGAGGCGCGCCGCCTGGGCATCGAGAGCCGCCCGGTCGACATCGACCCGGCCGACCGCCCCGGGCGCCAGGACTACATCAACCTGATCATGGTCTTCGTGCCGCTGACGGTGGTGGTACTCACCCTGATCGCCGGCTTTTCCCCGGCCGGGGCCGGCATCCTGGCGCTCTTCTCGGTGGTGCCGCTGAGCCTGGTGCTCAATCCGGCGATCCGCCGCGCGCCCCTGACGCTGGTTCACGCCCTGTCCCGCGGCGGCAACAGCTTCGCCACCCTGCTGATCGCGGTGGGCGTGGTCGGCATCATCGTCGGCGTGCTCTCCGCCACCGGCCTGCCGATCAAGTTCGCCCAGGTGATCGGCGCTTCCACCGGGGGCAGCCTGCTGGTCTCGCTGCTGATGGCCATGATGGCGGCGCTGGTGCTGGGCATGGGCATGCCGACCCTGCCGGCCTACCTGACCATCATCCTGATCATGGGCCCGGCCATGCTGCGTCTGGGCCTGGAGCCGCTGGTCGCCCACATGTTCGTCTTCTACTTCGGGGTCGCCTCGGCGATCACCCCACCGGTGGCGGTGGCGGCCTTCGCGGCGGCCTCCATCAGCCAGGCCTCGCCGCTCAAGACCGCCCTGGAGGCGACCCGCATCGGCCTGGTGATCTTCCTGCTGCCCTTCACCTTCGCCTTCTACCCGGAGCTGCTGCTGGTACCCGAGGCCGGCGGTTCGGGCGCCTGGTACGACATGGCCTCGATCCTGCTGCGCCTCTCCCTGGCGGTGCTGCTCATCGCCTCGGGGCTGGCCTGCCACGACCGCTGCCGGCTGTCGCTGGTCGAGGCGCTGCTGCGGGTGGGCGTGGCCATCGCCATGCTGGTGACCCTGCCGCTGGTGCACTGGCCGGCCTTCTTCCTCGGTGTCGCCCTGCTGGTGCTGCACCGCCAAACCAGCCTCAAGAAGGGAGCCCTGGCATGACCCGCAGCCCCAACTTCCTGTTCATCATCACCGACCAGCAGCGCGCCGATTACCTCGGCTGCATGGGACATCCGCTGCTCAAGACGCCGCATATCGACGGCCTGGCGGCGCGGGGCACCCGCTTCGAGGAGTTCCACACCGCGAGCCCGGTGTGCATGCCCAACCGCGCCTCGCTGGTCACCGGCCGCTACCCCAGCGTGCACGGCCTGCGCAAGAACGGGCTGCACCTGCCGCTGCACAACAGCACCTTCGTCGAGGCACTGCGCCGGGAGGGCTACCATACGGCGCTGATCGGCAAGTCCCACCTGCAGCCCTTCACCGGCCGCAACGTCCCGCAGCAGAACCCGGCGGCCGGAGCCCGCGTGCCGGATGCCCTGCACGAGCCCGACGAAGACTGGCGCAACGAGGAGCCGGAGCGCTGGAGCGGCGAGGGGGAGTACCGCGTCGAGCTGCCCTACTACGGCTTCGCCCATGCCGATATCGTCACCAAGCACGGCGACCAGTGCGGTGGCCACTACGACCGGTGGCTGCGTCGCCAGGTCGAGGATCCGGCGCGCCTCCAGGGGCCAGCCCATCAGTTGCCCCATGACTACATCTGTCCCCAGGCCTATCGCACCGCCCTGCCGGAGGAACTGCACCCCACCCGCTACGTGGAACGTCAGGCCTGCGACTACCTGGCCTCGCGCCGGGGCGAGGAGGCGCCCTTCTTCGCCTTCGTCTCCTTCCCCGACCCTCACCATCCCTTCTGCCCGCCGGGGAAATACTGGGACCGCTACGATCCCGATGACTTCGAGGTGGCGGTGCCCTATGACACCCACCGCAACCCGCCCCCGCACCTGCGCTTCGTCGCCGACCAGTACGCCCGCGGGGAGCGCGTCGCAGGCACCGAGAAGGCCTTCTTGGCCAGTGACCGGGAGGTGCGCGAGGCCATGGCCCTGACCTGCGGCATGATCAGCATGATCGATGACGCTGTAGGCCAAATGCTGGCCACCCTGGAGGAGGCTGGGCTGGATGAGAATACCGTGGTGATCTTTACCAGCGATCATGGCGACTACATGGGCGACTTCAACCTGCTGCTGAAGGGCCCGGCCCCGCTGCGCAGCATCACCCGGGTGCCGCTGATCTGGGCCGAGCCCGGGGCGGGCGAGGCGCAGCGCACCGCGGCGCTGACCTCGGCCATCGACATGGCACCGACCATCCTCGAGCGTGCCGGCATCACCCCCTATCACGGCATCCAGGGCACCAGCCTGCTGCCGCTGCTGCACGGCGAGGCCTGGGAACGGCGCTCGCTGCTGATCGAACACGAGGACAACATCGCCCACTGGGGCTTCGAGCGGCCGGCCCACTCGCGCACCCTGCTCCGGGACGGCTACCGGCTGACGCTCTACCAGGACCAGGCGTGGGGCGAGCTCTACCACCTGGAGCGCGATCCCCACGAGACCCGCAACCTCTGGGACGATCCGGCCCATCGCGAGCAGCGTCACGCCCTGACCGAGGCGCTGCTGCGCCAGATGCTCGCCGCCAGCGAGCAGAGTCCCTGGCCCAAGCGCATCGCCTGAGCCAGCCCCCCCTCCCACAACGAGAAGAGCCAGCGCACTGCGCTGGCTCTTCTCGTTGTGTCATGTAGCCGGCCCACCTTGAGCCAGGCGCGGCCTCACCCGTCAGATATAAAAGTTGTTGCGCAGGCGGACCTGGTGCTGACGGTAGGCGCTCTCGGTCATCCGCTCGAGCAGCCGAAAGGCGGTCACGCCGATACGCTTGAACAGGGGGATCTCGGGCGCAGTGGCGGGCGCGCTATAGGAGAGCGTCTGGGTGGTCATGGCATGGGACCTCGGTCATTTCGTAAGGATGCTAACAGAATAGCCGATACTTAGACTTTAGTCCAACACACTCGCCGTTAGTCGCATGCGATCCGCCGGTCGCTCCGATGCGATGACAGCCGCAGGTCACCGAGGCGCTCTCGGTGCGCTTCCTCGCTCAGGGGATCTACCGATCACACCAGGAGGAGATCGTAGGTCATGTTGAGCAGCGAGACGCCGATCAGGGTGTAGACCAGGCCGCTGACGGCACGGCTCGACAGCCGGGCGACCAGGGGCCGGCCCAGCATCACTCCCACGGCGCCGCCCAGGGTCACCAGCAGGGCGAGCAGCGGCTCGAGATGGCCGCCGCCGCCGAACACCAGGCCGGTGCAGGCCGACAGCAGCAGGCCGATGACCGTCGAGGTGCCCACCACCACCTTGATGTCGGCGCCGCTCATGGCGCGCAGCGTCGGCACGATCAGCACGCCGCCCCCCACCCCGGTGGCACCCACCATGGCCCCGCAGGCCGAGGGCATCAGCCCGCCCAGCCACTGGCCGACGTGCTGCAGCACCTGGGGCCGGAAGCTGGCCAGCAGCGCGAAGCCGGCGGCGGCCAGCACCGCCAGCTTGAGCCCATGCTGCACGCTCCCCCCCCAGGAGGTGCGCAACAGCAGGGTGATGAGCAGGGCCAGCAGCAGGCAACTGGGCACCGCCCAGCGCGAGAAACGCTTGAACAGCGTCCAGTCGACGCGGCTGTCGCGCCCGTGGGCATAGGTCGCTACCACCTTGATCAGTACCGAGACCAGGCTGGCGGTGCCCACCGCCGTGGCCGGCGCCACGCCGAACAGCAGCAACAGGCCCGGCACCATGATCACCCCGGCGCCGACCCCGGACAGCAGGATCAACAGGCCACAGAGGACACCGAACAGCAGGGCCGTGACTTCGAACATCGACTACCTCCGTGGCAAGACTCGAGAGCAAAAGACGAAACGGCGCCGGGCCGCCTCGTCTCACGCTGGGTGTCCTATCCTGCCTCAGGCATTGCGATTCCAAAAATTCATTTTTAATATCCTTGGGGAAAATTTTTGAATACATATAGCGCGAGGACGCCGCCATGGAAGCCAAGCACCTGATGCAGCTGGCCATCATTCTCGACTGCGGCTCCATCAGCCAGGCCGCCGGCAAGCTGCACATCAGCCAGCCGACCCTGACCAAGAACATGCAGACGCTGGAGATGCAGGCCGGCGGCTCCCTCTTCACCCGCAGCCGTCACGGGGTGCGCCAGACGGCGTTGGGGGGCATGCTGGCCCGGGAGGGGCGCGCCATCGCCACGTCGGTGTGGGCGGCCGAGCAGTCCGCCACCCGCTTCGGCCTGGGCATGCAGACCGAGCTGCGCATCGGGGTCGGTCCCCTGATGGCCAGCCTGTTGATGCACACCGTCACCGAGGCGCTGCTGCGCGACTACCCGAGCCTGTCACTGCTGATCCAGGTGGATACCCCCTACCGGCTGTTCGAGAAGATCAACGATGACGAGCTGGATATCGCCGTGGCCCCCACGGTGATCTCGGCGAGCCAGGAACTCGACCGCATCACCCTCTTCGAGGATCGCCTGGCTATCTTCGCCTCCCGCCATCACCCGCTGGCCGGCAAGGAGCGCATCGAGATCGGCGACCTGGTCGGCTACCCCTGGGTCAATATCGCCACCTACGCCAAGTTCGAGGAGTCGCCGGTGGAACGCCTGCAGAAGGCGGGGCTCAAGCAGGTGAACAC
The DNA here is from genome assembly GCF_059509875.1 of Halomonas sp. LMYGS-3. NCBI lineage: Bacteria > Pseudomonadati > Pseudomonadota > Gammaproteobacteria > Oceanospirillales > Halomonadaceae > Halomonas > Halomonas sp. LMYGS-3. The sequence continues at coordinate 110,224 of NZ_JCAKFQ010000006.1, forward strand.
CCATATCGCCCTGGCCGGCGATGCCACGATCTGCCTGAATATCCTGCCCACCGGCGACTACCTGAGCATCATGCCCGAGCGCCTCACCAACATCGCCGCCCCACACTATGGCCTGCAGAGCCTGCCGGTGGCGGCCGACTTCGGCGAGCGCAACATGCACCTCTGGTACCCCCCCGCCCTGGCCGGCGATGCCATGCTGGACGCCGTCGCCCGCGCCTTCATGGAGACCCTGGAAACGGCCACTGCGGTACCGCCGGCATGAAACTCGGCAGGCGCCATGCCCTGTAGAGCGATCGCCTCTAGAGCAATGCGCCCCTCCCTCAGTGCCGAGACAAGGCCGCCCGCACCTCCTGCGGGACCGGCCTGCCCTGCATGCGCCGGGGATCCTCCGGGTGCCGCCCCGCCCAGACGCGGGTCACCCTGGCCTCCACGGCCACGGCGTCGCCGCGATGCAGCACATGCTGCACATCGAAGCTGCTGTGGCGGAACTCGGCGATGCGCGTCTCGATGCGCGCCTCGTCGCCGTAGCGGCAGGGGGCGAGGAAGCGGCTGCGCAGGTCCACCACCGGGTAGCCGATCACCTCGAAGCGCGTCTGTAGGGTCGCCAGGTCGAAACCCGCCTTGGCGAACAGCAGGTTGGTGCCGTGATCGAAGTAGGCCAGATAACGGGGATGGAAGACGATCCCCGCCGGATCGCAGTCGCCCCACTCGATCAGCCGGGTATGGGTATGGATCAGCATGGGTGATTCCCCGTGGGCACTCAGTCGAGCCGCAGCACGGCCGGCGGTGGCGCATCGCGGTAGAGGCCGACCACGACCGCGGCCCGGTTCTCGAGCACGGCACGCTGGTTGATCGAGCCCTTGTCGGTGACCTCATGGGCATCCAGGCGCGGCGGCGCGTCGAGCAGCACCAACCGACGCACCCGGGTCGAGCTGCCCGTGCTCTGGGCGTCCAGGTCGCGCAGCAGTTGCAGGAATCGCTCGCGCACCGGCTCGCTGGCCAGCACCACAGAGGCTTCTGCCGTGCCGTCCAGTCCCGCCAGTTCACGGCACTTCTCCAGGTCCGGGAAGACCATGGCCGAGACATAGGGCTTGTCGAGCCCGGCGATCACCGCATCCTTCACATGGGGCGCCCCGGCCTCGATGATGCGGGCGCGCAGCGGCCCGACGCTGACCCAGGTACCGGTATCGAGCTTGAAGTCCTCGCTGATGCGGCCATCGAAGCGCATGCCGCGCTGCGGCTCGGCCGGGTCGATGAACCTGACCGCATCGCCCAGGCAGTAGAAGCCCTCCTCGTCGAAGCTCCTGGCGGTGACCTCGGGCTGGCGCCAGTAGCCCGGCATCACGCTGGGACCCTTCACCCGGCACTCCAGCTTGCCACCATTGGGCACCAGCTTGACCGTCACCCCGCGGGCCGGCAGGCCCACCACGCCGGACTGCGACTCCTCCAGGGAAGCGAACATCGCCGAGGGGGCGGTTTCGGTGGCCCCCAGCCCGGTCAGCATCCCGACCTTGCAGCCGAGCGTCTGGACCGCCAGGCGGTCGAGCTCGTCCCAGATATGCTGCGAGAGCCCCGCCGCGGCGAAGAACATCAGGTTGAGGCGCGAGAAGAAGGTCTCACGCAGGGCATCGTCGCGCTTCAGGTAGTCGACCAGGATCTCGAAGCCCTTGGGCACGTTGAAGTAGACCGTCGGCGAGATCTCGCGGAGGTTGGCGATGGTCTTCTCGAACTCGCCGGGCACCGGACGGCCATCGTCGATGTAGAGGCTGCCGCCGTTGTAGAGCACGATGCCGATGTTGTGGTTGCCGCCGAAGGTGTGGTTCCAGGGCAACCAGTCCACCAGCACCGGGGGCTCGTCGCGCAGGAAGGGCATCTGTGCCGCCAGCATCTCCTGGTTGGCGCACAGCATGCGGTGGGTATTGATCACCCCCTTGGGCATGCCGGTGGAGCCGGAGGTGAACAGGAACTTGGCGATGGTATCGGGGGTGACGGCCGCATGGGCGGCATCGACCGCCTCGGTCACCGGCGTCGCCAGCAGCTCGGCGACGTCCTGCACGCCCGACACCCCGTCGGGGACCACCGCCAGGCAGGCGCAGTCGTCGGGGCGAACCGCGGCCAGGGCGGCGGCGAAGTCTTCCGCCCGATCGACCATCAGCAGGCCCGGGGTCAGCAGCTCGACGATATGGCGCAGCTTGCCGAAGTCCCGGCTGACCAGCGAGTAGGCCGGCGAGACGGGGGCAAAGGGGATGCCCACGTACATGGCCGCCAGCGCCAGCAGCAGGTGCTCGATGGAGTTGCCACCGAGGATGGCCAGGGGCCGCTCGGGGCTCAGGCCGTGATTCAACAGTCCTTGCGCCAGATGGCGTACCCGGGTCAGGGTCTCGGCATAGCTCAGGCGCTGCCACTCACCCCGGGCATCGCGCCGCGCCACGAAGGTCCGGTCCGGCGCCTCACGGGCCCAGCGATGCAGGCATTCGAGCAGGGTGGCGGGGTAGTCGCCCAGCGGTTCCTCGACATTGAGCAATTGGGTGCCGTCGGCGCGCGGGAGCAACTTGGCGGTAGCAGTGCCCAAACGGACATCGCGGAAGGGGTGGGACATGGGCGCTCCTGCGGGTTGTGATCGTTGTCAGGATCGGTGATGGCGTGCGCTACCCTAGACAGCGGCGCCTTGATAGCATGCACCTCAATACTTTCACAAACTGTTTAACCACAAAACATTGTGCACGTTAAACATTGGTCTATGAGGGGCAGGCAGACACATGAACAGCGACGACAGGAATGGAATCGACTACTCGATGCTGCAATCGCGCCTCGGCTACAAGCTGCGCCGGGCGCAGCTCGTCTATTTCGATGTCTTCTTCGAGGCCTGCGCCCAGGAAGGCATCACGCCAGGGCTGTTCAGCATCCTCGCCATCATCTACCACAACCCGGGGCTCACCCAGTCGGCGGTCTCCGCGGCCCTGGACGTGGATCGCTCGGCCATGGTGGCCGCCATCGACAAGCTGGAGAGCATGGAGGTGGTGGAGCGTCGCAAGTCGAAGAACGACCGTCGCTCCTACGCCCTCTATCTGACCAGCAAGGGCAAGACCTTCACCGAGCGCCTCAATCGCAAGGTCGTGGCGGGCGAGGAAGGCTTCGACACCTTCATGAAGGAGGGGGAGCGGGAGTGGCTGCTCGACATCCTCGACCGCATCATCGCGGCCCGTCAGAACAAATGAAAAAGGCCCCGCCGAGGCGGGACCGACGTCACCGTCGTGACGACCAATCAGACATCGAAGCGTTTAGAAATCGAAGAACACCGTCTCGCCTTCGCCCTGCAGGCGGATATCGAAGCGGTAGCGTACCTTGCCGTCGACCTCCTCGCGCTTGGCGATCAGGGTCTGGCGTCGGGCCGGCGACTCGATGGCATTGAGCACCGGGCAGGCGGCGTTGGTTTCGGCTTCGTCCTCGAAGTAGAGGCGAGTCTGCAGGTGGATGTTGATGCCCCGGGCGAAGACCGCCAGGTTGATGTGCGGTGCCATCACCTTGCCGTCGCCGCGCGTCACCGCGCCGGGCTTGATGGTGGTCAGCGACCACTCGCTGCCGCCCTCGGCGGTGGTGGCGGTGCGACCGAAGCCGTTGAAGGGCTTGTGTAGATCGAACTCGGGCCGGTACTGGCCCTGGGCGTCGGCCTGCCAGGCCTCGAGCAGGGCGTCGCGCACCAGGTCGCCGTTGCCGTCGATCACGGTGCCGACCACCTCGATGGGCTCGCCCTCGGCCTCGGGTCTGGCCATTTCACTCCAGATCTCCTCGTCGCGCTCGGGCAGGCCGGCCACGTGCAGGGCCAGGCCGATATGCACGTAGGGGCCGGCGGTCTGGGAGGCGGTCTCGCGCAGCATCAACTCGCTGCAGGGTCGGGAATTCGGCTGTTGCATGGTCTGGTTACCCCATCCTGTACTGGTTCTCGAAGCGATTACTGGTTGTCGAACCGGTTACTGGTTTTCGAAATAGGTCTGCAGTTCGCCGCGCACCACCAGGTCGAAGCGGTAAGCCAGGCAGTCCATGGGGCGGCTGCGCGCCATGTCGAGGCGCCCGATCATGGTCTCGACGGCCTCCTGGTCGTTGAGGGTCTGCACGATGGGGCAGATCGGGATCAGCGGGTCGCCCTCGAAGTACATCTGGGTCACCAGGCGGGTGGAGATCGCCGGCCCCATCACCGAGACGTGGATATGCGCCGGGCGCCAGGTGTTGATGCCGTTGCCCCAGGGGTAGGGACCGGGCTTGATGGTGCGGAAGCGATACCAGCCCTGGTCGTCGGTGAGGCAGCGCCCCACCCCGCCGAAGTTGGGATCCAGCGGTGCCAGGTAGGCGTCTTTCTTGTGGCGATAGCGACCGCCGGCATTGGCCTGCCACATCTCCACCAGGGTGTGCGGCACCGGCTTGCCGAACTGGTCGATGACCCGGCCGAACATGATGATCCGCTCGCCGACCGGCAGGCCAGCCGCCCCTGCCAACGCGGGGTCTTCACGATAGTTGAGCAGCAGGTCGTTGTCGTGGGGCCCCATGCGCAGCCGGCGGAAGTCCGGACCGGTCAGCTCGGAGACGCTGGGCGCCTGCAGGCTGACCAGCGCCTGGCTGGGCGAACGGGCCACGGAGGTCTTGTAGCCGGGCGTGTAGGCGGCGGGGTGCCAGTCACGGTCGCGCTCCACGTAGCGCTTGTTGTCGTGCTGCATGTCGAGTCATCTCTGGGCTGGGGTTGATCGGGCTCAGTGTGGCGCCTTGTCGCAGGGCTGCCAATTGACGTCTCGCCCCACCCCCATAACCCAGTGGTTATACCGCCGCCACCTGGCGCAGGATCTCGCAGAAGGCCTCCAGGGCCAGCGAAGGCTGCATGCTGGCGTTGGTGCACAGCCCCACCGAACCGCCGTGGGACTCGAGATCCAGGCTCAATCGGCACAGCCGGCCTGCGGCGAGATCCTCGGCGACGGCCTCCTCCGGGGCGACCCAGATCGCTTCGCTCTCGAGGGTATAGTGGCGGCTGAGCGGCAGCGAGAGGGTCTCCAGCAGGCGCGACGGCAGGCTCAGGGCGTGGCGCACGCAGAAGCTGTCCACCTGCTGGCGCAGGGTGGTCTGGGGCGGTGGCAACACCCAGGGGTGATCGGTCAGCGCCTCGGGCGGCAGGGGATCCACGCCGGCCAGGGGGTGGCCGGCCCGCACCACCAGCAGCAGTCGCTCGTAGTAGAGGTGTTCGAAGGCCAGGTCCTGGATCTCGCGGGCCTCGGTCATGCGCCCCACCACCAGGTCCAGCTCGCCGCGGCGCAACCGCGAGAGCAGGAAGGCGCTGGGGCCGGTGACCACGTTGACGCCCACCTCGCCGTGCGTCGCGCCTTCGGCGTGCCAGCGGTGCAGCGCCTCGGGCAGCAGCCGGCTCTCCACGGTGGAGAGCGCCCCCACCCGCAGCCAGCGCGTCCCCTGATGGGTATCCCCGATCGCCCCCACGCCCTCCTCCAGGGCGCGCAGTGCCGGCCCGGCGTGGCGCAGCAGGGTCAGCCCCGCCTGGGTCAGGGCCACGCCCTGGGGCGTGCGCTCGAACAGGCTGGTGTCGAGGAGCTCCTCGAGCTCGCGGATGGTCTTGGACATGCCCGGCTGGGTGATCGCCAGCCGCTCGGCGGCTCGGGCGAAGCTGCGCTGGCGGGCCACCTCGAGGAAGGCCTGCAGGTGGCGCAGCTTGATCCGGGCATTGAGCATTCAGGTCTCCTGCTGGCGGGAGGCGAGCAGTCGGCGGGTGCTCGCCATGGCCACCAGACTGATCAGCAGGGTCGGCAGGAAGGCCAGCGCCACGGTCCCCGAGAGGTCGTTGAGCCAGCCGCCGACCACGGTGATGGCGAAGACCAGAAGATAACCGAAGCAGAGCATGCCGGCCATCAGCCGCGGCAGCGCCTCGAGGCGCACCAGCCAGGCCGGCAGCGCCAGCACGAAGATGAACAGCGCACTGGTGAAGAAGCCGAACACCCCGGCGGCCCACACCACCCCGCGGCCGGGCAGCCAGAGCATCAGCGGCAGCGCCAGCAGGGCCAGGGCGGTGATGGCGATCAAGGGCCACGGCCGCCCCATCAGGCGATCGGCGTAGAGGATCAGCAGCGCCGAGGAGAGCATCTGGGCGCCGTTGAGCGCCGTCAGGCTGGGCGCCAGCAGCGCCAGGCGGTCGCTTTCCTCGAGCAGCGGCGGCAAAAAGACGTTGCCGGTGAAGTAGAGCGCCGCCGCCGCGCCGAGCAGCGCCACCAGGCGCCACATGCGACCGTCGCGGGCATCCAGCAGGATCAGCCCGGCGGCCCGGGCACCACTCGTCATGGCCGGCAGGCGTCGGCCGCCCACCACCAGGGCCAGCATCAGCAGCGGCACCGGCGCGACCCACAGGGCGAAGGCCCACTGCCACTGGGCGCCGAGCCAGGCGGCCACCAGGGGCCCGGTGGCCCCGGCGGCGAGCAGTTCGCCCACCAGCAGGCCGTTGGTGTAGACCGCCGAGGCGCGGCCGATGCGCTCGGGCGCCCACAGCTTGGCCAGCACCGGCATCGCCGCCTGCATCAGGGCGATGCCGGCGCCCATCAGCAGGGTGGCCAGCATAAAGGGCACGAAGGCGTCGGGAAGACTCCTCAGACCGCTCCCGATCGCCATCACTCCCAGACCGCCCAGCATGCAGTGGCGCACCCCGAGCCGGGCCAGCAGCCAGCCGGTCGCCAGGCCGCCTACCGCCAGGGTCACCAGCGGCAGGCTGGTGGCGATGGCCACCTCGCCGCCGGTGAAGCCCAGCACCGCCTTGAGCTGGGGGATCAGCGGCGGCACCACCAGCACCGTCAGGCGCAGATAGAGCCCCAGGCACCACAGCAGGCCATAGGCCAGCAGCGCCTGGCGCAGCCGGTCCGAGGATGCCATGGTCGCCGCGTCCTGGTTCATGCCCCTCTCCCCGTCTCCAGAAAGCCTAAACCGGCCCGCAGGCCGGTTCGGCATCATGCCATGGGGCACTCCTTATTAGCACCCTAACAAAAGGTCCTAGCAAACTTTCCACGGCCGGATGGCAGCCCGCTTCGCCACCACCGACCTTCCCCACAAGCATCTGATAAACAAAAACTTTATTAGCCAATCCAGAAGCAAGACTCGCCATTGGCACTACAGACAGCCCGATGACACTTTGTTACGCTAAGCTTCATTAGAGCACTTCATGCAAAAGTGCCAGGATGCCGCTGGGATGCGCGACTGGATGCCAGGACCGCGTCCCCCGAATCGAAAACGGGCGCGTGCAGTACGCCGGGGGAAGAATGGGCCAGCACCAGCAGTTTGCACCGGGCATGCGCCTGGAAATCCGCGATGCCGAGTGGCGCCTCACCCGCCTGGACCATTCGAGCGACGGCGGTTACCTGCTCGGCTGCACCGGGCTCTCCGAGCTGGTACGCGGTCGTGAGGCCCAGTTCCTCAGTCGGCTCGAGGACGACATTCGCATCCTCGACCCGGCCACCACCGAGCTGGTCGATGATCTCTCCCAGGGCTACCGTGCCGGCCTGCTCAACCTGGCCACCCAGCTGCGCGACACCGCCCCCACCGACGAGCGCATCCATCTCGGCCACCACGCCGCTATGGACGCCCTACCCTTCCAGCTCGAGCCCACCCGCCAGGCACTGGGCCAGCCACGGGCACGCATCCTGATCGCCGATGCGGTGGGCCTGGGCAAGACCCTGGAGGCCGGCATCCTCACCAGCGAGCTGATCCATCGCGGGCGCGGCAAGCGCATCCTGGTACTGGCGGTGAAATCCATGCTCGGCCAGTTCCAGCAGGAGTTCTGGAACCGTTTCACCATCCCGCTCACCCGGCTCGACTCCCAGGGGTTGGCAAGGGTACGGGGCCGCATCCCGGCCAACCACAACCCCTTCCACTACTTTGACCGGGCGATCATCTCCATCGATACCCTCAAGCAGGACATCGAGTATCGCCACTACCTGGAACAGGCCCACTGGGACATCATCATCATCGACGAGGCCCACAATGTGGCTGAGCGAGCCGGGGCCCACGGCGCCTCCCAGCGCGCCCGACTGGCCCGACTGCTGGCCACCCGCTCCGACACCCTGATCATGCTCTCGGCCACGCCCCACGACGGCAAGCCCGAGAGCTTCGCCAGCCTGATGAACATGCTGGACCCCACGGCCATCGCCAACCCCAGCGACTATGCCCACGAAGATTTCCGCGACAAGGGCATGGTGATCCGCCGCTTCAAGAAGGACGTGCGCGACCAGCTCGGCGACTTCCCCGACCGCGAGATCGCCCGCCACCGGGCCCCGGCCAGCCCCGAGGAAGAGCACGCCTTCGGTGAGTTGATGAACGTCAGCTTCCATACCCTGGACGGCAGACGCACCGCCGGCAGCGGCCTGTTTCGCACCCGCCTGGAGAAGACCCTGTTCTCCAGCCCCGCGGCCTGCCTCTCAACCATCGAGAACCGCCTGACTCGGCTGCAGAAGCAGGAGCGAAGCACCGAGCGCGACGTCGACATTTTAAGTCTCGAGGGCCTGGCCCTGGCGGTGCGAGCCGTCACCCCCGAATGCTTCGGCAAGTACCAGGCGCTTCTCGAGCTGCTGGGCCGCAAGGCCGGCCAGGGGGAACTGGGCTGGAGCCGCGACAGTGACGACCGTCTGGTGATCTTCACCGAGAGTCTGGTGACCTTAGCGTTTCTCGAGACGCATCTGCCCGCCGACGCCGGCTTCAAGGCCAACCAGATGGGCGTGCTGCGTGGCACCGATCGCGACCGCGACATCATGGCTACCGTGGAGGCCTTCAACCGCGGCGACAGCCCGCTGCGCCTGCTGCTCTGCTCCGATGTGGCCGCCGAAGGCATCAACCTCCACCACCGCGCCCATCGCCTGGTGCACTTCGATATTCCCTGGTCGCTGATGGTCTTCCAGCAGCGCAATGGCCGCATCGACCGCTACGGCCAGAGCCGCATGCCACAGATCCGCTACCTGCTCACCGAGTCGCAGCATCCCAAGGTGCGCGGCGACCAGCGTGTGCTCGAGGTGCTGATCGACAAGGACGACCAGGCCAGCCGCAACATCGGCGACCCCTCCGAGTTCAGCGCCGGCCGCACCCAGGAAGAGCAGGAGGCCCAGGTGGCCGAGGTGCTGGAGCGCGATGACGACCCCAACGACCTCTCCGCCATCTTCGCCGGCCTACTCGACGACCAGCTCGCGCACAGCGAGTCACCGCTGAAGGCCTTTATCCCCGAGGCTCCGCCCACCCGGGACCTGGCCTCGCTGACCGCCCAGCCACCGCGGCTCTACCCCAGCACCCTTGCCTGGGCCCGTGCGGCCATCGACTGGCTGCGCCAGGCCATGCGCGACCAGGGCCAGGAGCTGCAAGCCAGCGTGGACGAGCGCGCCCAGCGCCTGGAGCTCGTCGCCCCCGAGGACCTGCGCCAGCGGCTCGCCTACCTGCCTCGCGAGATCCGCCCCGAGCACGACCGCTTCATTCTCACCGCCGACATCACCCGCATGCAGCAGGCCCTCGTCCAGGCTCGCCAGGAGGACGATCCCTGGCCCACCGTGCAGTACCTCTGGCCACTGCACCCGGTACCGGAATGGCTGCGCGACCGCATCCTCAACGCCTTCGGCCGTCACACCGCCCCGGTGATCCGCGTGCCCGGCCACCTTCCCGCTGGCCAGGCCCGCTTCCTGCTCCAGGGTGGCTACCCCAACCGCCGCGGCCAGTCGCTGATCCAGGCCTGGTGCGCCGTGCCGGTGGAGACCACCAACGGCAGCGTCGGCGAGCCCATGCCCCTCGAGGAGGCCCTAGCCGAGCTGGCACTCGACCCCACCGCCCTGCCCAATCCCGGCATCCCCGGTGATACCACAGCCTTGCAAGACGCCCTGCCCGCCGCCGTGGCCGCCGCCGAGCGCTACCTCGAGGCCACCCGCCAGGTTCGCGAAGCCGAGCTCAACGAACGCCTCAACGCCCAGATGCAGGCCATGGACGCCCTCAAGGCCCACCATCAACGCCAGATCGAACTCGACCTCGCCGCCAGCCGCGAGCAGGAAGCCCGCAAGCAGCGCCGTCGAGAGGAGCGCACCGCCCAGCTCCAGCGCGTCTTCGACGACTACCTGGACTGGCTGGAAGCCACTCAACAGATCGAACGCCAGCCCTGGCTCCAGGTCGCTGCCGTCTTCACCGGCGACCCCGCCACACCAAGGGAGCAGCAACGGTGAGCATTGCACGACTCCCTGTGGGAGCCTGGCTCTGCCGGGCGAATGGCGCCGTCAGGCGCCTCGGCTCATGGTTTGTCGCAGCGGCTGGGGCCTTGCATCCCGATATCGGTGTGCATAGAGTTGTCACCAACACACCCGCCAAGCCTATGGCTGCTCCGGCAGTTACGCTTAAATCGTGCGGGTTTTCTTTTGCATACGCGCTTCCTGCCCCCTTGCGTCACACCCTCACCGCTACTAACATATGCATCAATACACCCGCCAAGCCTATGTGGACTTCGGTCCTCACGCTCAAATCGCGCGGGTTTTTTATTGCCCGCCGCAAAGCCAACGGCCACCCCGCACCGGAGGTGGCCCCATGACTCGCTTCACCAAGCCCGCCCTCACTACCCGCGAACAGCTCGAGCTGCTGATCGAGCGCGGCCTGCAGGTGCAGGATGCCGAACGAGCCCTCCGCCTGCTGGAAGTCACGACGCTGTTCAGGCTCAGCCCCTACATGCGCCCCTTCCAACACCCGGAGGATTGCGCCCACGCTTTCAGGCCTGGTAGCCAGCTCGCCGATATCGTTCAGGTTTACCGCTTCGACAGTGATCTGCGGCAGTTGATGATGGTTTCGCTGGAACGAGTCGAGGTCGCCGTCCGCGCCTGCATCAGCCACCATATGGCGCCGACCTACGGCCCCCACTGGTACCTGGACCGGAGCCTGTTCGGCTATCGCTACCGCTTCGGTCGCATGATCGGCGATATCGAGAACACCCTGGCGTCGGAGCGTGCGAAGTTCCAGCGCGAGCAGCAACAGATCCTCAAGAGTCACGTATCCGGCGAGGTGAAGGGTCAGCGCATCGAGAGCCGCAAGCGAGATAACTATCCCCGCTTCTACGCCGAAACCTACTCCGATCCCTGCCTGCCGCCATCCTGGGCGGTACTCGAGGAGATGAGCCTGGGCGCCATCTCCCACCTCTATCAGGGCCTGGCGAAAGACCGGGACAGGAAAGCGATCGCGACGCGTTTCGGCCTCCCGCAGAAGGTCCTCGGCAGCTGGCTCCACACCCTGAACTTCGTGCGCAATATCTGCGCGCACCACGCCAGGCTATGGAACCGAGAGCTCGGCATTCCCCCCAGTTGGCCGGCGAAGCTGCCATCACCGGATGGCGAAACCAGCCGGGATGCGCCTCGCCGCCTCTTCACCGTTCTGGCCATGCTGACCTATCTCACCACCCAGATCAGCCCAGACACCCGCTGGCCCGGTCGCCTGCATGCCCTGCTCGAGGAATACCCCGATATCCCCCGTCCTCCCATGGGCTTCCCGGACGACTGGCAAGCACGACTCGCATCGCTTCATCCGCAATCGTCGGCCGCGGCCGGCGGTGCGCAGACGCTTTAAGGCAAGGCACGCTATGGCATACGCAGGCATCGTCAACGACAACGAGTTCTACAGCGAGCACTACCTCGCCGACATCTTCGAGGGCGACATCCGCGGGGTGATCGAGTCTTGGCAGCAGCGCGCCACCGACACTGGTGAGGAGACTCCCTGGGCCACGCTGCGTCGCAACGCCTTCGAGCGACTGCGCGAGATCGAGGCCGTGCAGGCCCTGGCCCGGCGCGGCAGGGCCCGCGAGGCGGTGGACACCGCCAGGGCGCTGGCCCGCCCACTGCTCGAGGCCTTCGGCTACACGGCGCGTCCCGAGCGGCGCCTGCTTAGCGACGATTGCGAGATCCCGCTGCTGGCGGAGCTGGCCAGCCAGGACGGCACGCCCCTGCTGTGGGTCATCGAAGCGATACCACTCGAGGAGCCGGAAGGCGACCCTCTGGCCGCCGCGCCACTGCCTGCCCAGTACAAGGCGCTCTCCGAGACCCCGCTGCCCACCACCCTGCAGCGCGACCTCGACTCGGAGACGCCTCCCAGCTGGCAGAGCCTGCTCTCCCGCGAGGTGTTCGCCCGCGAGCGCCCGCCGCGCTGGGTACTGCTGGTGGCCCCGCACCAGTGGGTCCTGGTCGATCGCAGCCGCTTCGCCCGCGGCCAGCTGCTGCGATTCGACTGGGTGGAACTCCTGGCCCGCCGCGAGCTCGAGGCGCTGAAGGCGGCCAGCGTGCTGCTGGGGCGCGAATCGCTGCTCGAGGCCAACGGCCAGAGCCTGCTCGACAGCCTCGACGAGAACGCCCACAAGCACGCCTACGCGGTCAGCGAAGACCTTAAGTACGCTCTGCGCGAATGCATCGAGCTACTTGGCAACGAGGCTGCCCGCCAGCTGATAGAGCGCGCCCGCGCCCGCAAGGAGGGCATCTACTCCGGCCAACTCGACCCCGAACGACTCTCCCGCGAGTGCTTGCGCTATATGTACCGGCTGTTGTTCCTGTTCTATATCGAGGCCCGCCCCGAGCTCGGCTACGCCCCGGTGGACAGCGCCGTCTACCTCAGCGGCTACTCCCTGGAGGGCCTGCGCCAACTGGAGATGGTGCCGCTCACCAGCGAGCGCGAACGCCAGGGCAGCTTCATGCACCACTCCATCACCCGACTGTTCCGCCTGGTCCACGAGGGCGTAGAGCAACCCCGCACCGACAACCTCGACTTCGATGGCCCGAATGTCGATGGATCAGCCGCCCGCCAAGCCGGTCGTAGCGCCTTCACCCTGCCGGCCCTGAAGAGCCACCTCTTCGACCCCGAGCGCACCAAGCTGCTGGATGGCGTGGTCTTCCCCAACGCCGTCTGGCAGCAGGTGATCCAGATGATGTCGCTGTCACGGCCTGCCGGGGGCCGAGGCAGCCGCAACAACCGCCGCCGCGGGCGCATCAGCTATGCCCGGCTCGGCATCAACCAGCTCGGCGCCGTCTACGAGGCGCTGCTCAGTTACCGTGGCTTCTTCGCCGAGCAGGAACTCTTCGAGGTCAAGAAGGCCGGCGAGGCCAACCCCGACCCACTGGACACCGGCTACTTCGTCACCGCCGAGCAGCTGGAACAGTTCCGCGACGACGAGAAGGTCTACGACCGCGACGACGCCGGCCACGCGGTGCTGCGCCGACATCCCCGCGGCAGCTTCCTCTACCGCCTGGCCGGCCGCGACCGTGAGAAGTCCGCCTCCTACTACACCCCGGAGGTCCTCACACGCTCGCTGGTCAAGTACGCCCTGAAGGAGCTGTATGCCGAGCAGCTTGACCCGCTGCCCGATGACGGCGCCCGCGCCGAACGCCTGCTCAGCCTGACGATCTGCGAACCTGCCATGGGTAGCGCGGCCTTCCTGAACGAGGCCATCGACCAGCTCGCCGACAAATATCTGGCCCTGGCCCAGAGTGCCCGCCAGCAGGCAGACCCGGCCGCCGACAGGATCCCCCAGGCCGACTACGCCCATGAGAAACAGCGGGTGAAGATGTACCTGGCCGACCACTGCGTCTTCGGGGTCGACTTGAACCCCGTCGCCGTGGAGCTGGCCGAAGTCTCGTTGTGGCTGGGCGCGCTCTCTGCCGACCGCTTCGTGCCCTGGTTCGGCTTCCAGCTGCGCAGCGGCAACTCGCTGATCGGCGCCCGCCGCGAGGCCTACTCGCCCAGTGCACTGAAGCTCAAGGCCAAGGACCCGGCAGCCTGGCTCAACCGCGCCGGCGATCCCGAACGTCTCTCCCAGGAGGAGGCCGCAGCCTTTACCGGCGTTGATGATGCCACGCCCATCTGGCACTTCCTGCTGCCCTATCCCGGCATGGCCGACTATTCCGACAAGGTCGCCAAGCAGCTCTTCAAGGACGAACTGGCCACCATCAAGGCCTGGAAGAAGCCCTTCAATAAGCCCTTCGACGCCGGCGAGCTCAAGCGACTCCAGAAGCTCAGCCGCCAGGCGGAGGCGCTCTGGGCCGAGCACGCCCGGGAGCTGGCCCGGGTCCGCGAGAGCACCAGCGACCCCTACCCCATTTACGGACGTGAGGCAAAGGGCGAGGCCACCAGCCTGGCCTGGAAGGACGCCCTGGAAGCCTCACTCACCGAGCGCTACCAGCAGAGTGCTCCAGCCTACCGCCGCCTCAAGCTGGCCATGGACTACTGGTGCGCGCTCTGGTTCTGGCCCATCGACCGCGCCGAGGAACTGCCCAGCCGCGAGGAGTGGCTGTGGGACCTGGAGACCCTGCTGCTCGGCGACACCATCGGCGCCGGCCCCAGCCACGACACCCCGGACCTCTTCCAGCTGGAGCCGGACCGGGTGGAGGAAGGCCAGCGCTTCGTCGACCGCTTCGGCGTGGTCAAGCTCGACACCCTGTTCCGCGCCTGCCCGCGCCTCAAGCTCGCCGACGAGCTGGCAGAAAAGCGCCGATTCTTCCACTGGGAGCTGGAGTTCGCCGATATCTTCGCCGGCGCCGTCAGTGGCCGCCGCGGCTTCGACCTGGTGCTGGGGAATCCCCCCTGGCTCAAGGTGGAATGGCAGGAAGGCGGCATCATGGGCGACCATCAGCCGCTCTTCGCCCTGCGCAAGGTCTCCGCTTCGAAGCTGGCCGAGTTGCGCGAGCAGGCCTTCCACGACCACCCCGCCCTGCTTACCGCATGGCGCGAGGAGTACGAAGAAGCTGAGGCGACCCAAGCGTTTCTCAATGCCGACTGCAACTATCCGCTGCTGGCCGGCCAAAAAGCCAACCTCTACAAGTGCTTTTTGCCCACCGCCTGGCGGCTCAGCGGCGAACAGGGTGTGGCGGGCTTCCTGCATCCCGAGAGCATCTACGACGATCCCAAGGGTGGCACCTTCCGCGAGGCGGTCTATCCCCGGCTGCGGGCACATTTCCAGTTTATCAATGAGACCAAGCTATTTGCCGAGGTCGATAACCATACGCGATATAGCGCCAATATCTACGGACCAGCCAAGATATCACCTCGCTTCTGGCAGCTTGGCAATCTCTTTGTGCCCAATACTATCGATGCCTGCTTCACCCATAACGGCGAAGGCGAGGTGCCCGGCATCAAGGAGGAGTACGAGGGCGAAGACGGTCGCCCACGGGTGAAGTGGAACTTCACCGGCCATCGCGACCGTCTAATAGAAATCGACACCGACACCCTGGGCCTGTTCGCTTCGCTCTACGACGAGGCCGACACACCGCCGTTACAGGCGCGCCTGCCAGCCCTGCATGCCCGGCAATTGATGCATGTGCTGGAGCGTTTCGCCGCCCAGCCCACTCGCCTGGGCGACCTCAAGGGCGAGTACTATTCCACTCAGCACTGGAACCAGGTCAACGCCCAGCTCGACGGCACCTTGCGCGAGGAAACCGGGTTTCCAGATAATACCAGCGAATGGATCTTAAGCGGCCCACACTTCTTCGTCGGTAACTCGTTCTATAATACGCCGCGCCGTCTCTGCTCCAGCAACAAGGCCTACGATAGCCTCGACCTGGAAACCATACCCGACGACTACCTGCCGCGCACCAACTATGTGCCTGCCTGCGATGCGGACACCTACGCCGCCCGTACGCCGCGGGTCAGCTGGATCGAGGAAGGGGAAAGCCAGCCCAGAAAGGTGACAGAGTATTACAGGTTCAAGCATCGTCGCCAGTTAAGCCAATCTGGTGAACGAACTTTTATTTCAGGAATTTTCCCACCAGGTACTGCTTCGATTAACACTTGCGTTTCTACAGTTTTCAGAAACACTCAAAATCTCATCAACTTTTCTACTCTAGCAAACTCTACTGCTTATGATTTTTTCCTGAAAAGCACAGGAAAAAGTGATCTATATGGACAGGGGATTTCATCTTTTCCAGTAGTTCCTCTTACTTTCACAGTTACGGCTCGAATGCTGACTCTGGCTTGCCTGACCACGCACTACGCTGACCTATGGCAATCCTGTTGGCAGGATGACTTCAGGCAAACCAGCTGGGCCAGCGAGAGCCCGCTACTGGATCAGGACTTCTTCGCCAAGCTGACACCGGAATGGCAGCGCCACTGCGCCCTGCGCAGCGACTACGCCCGCCGCCAGGCCCTGGTCGAGATCGACGTGCTGGTCGCCCAGGCACTGGGCATGACCCTGGACGAACTCAAGACCATCTACCGCGTGCAGTTCTCGGTGATGCGCCAGTATGAAGCCGATACCTGGTACGACGCCCGCGGCCGCATCGTCTTCACCCCCAGCAAGGGCCTCGTCGGCGTCGGCCTGCCCCGCAAAGCCAATCGCCGCGACCTGGACAACGACATCCACTACTCCATCGAGGCGCCAGACGGGACAGAATATGGAATCGCATTGGGCTGGGAAGACATTCAGGACCTCCAGGAAGGCGTCGTCCGCAAGACCTACCTCGACGACACCCTCCCCGACGGCCCCTGGGAGAAAACGGTGGAATACCTCGCCCCCTTCACCCGCCCGGATCGGGAGAAGGATTATGAAGAGGCGTGGGCGTTTTTTGAGGAGGCACGATCATGAAAAACAAGACAAGTTTTCAAGCTGAAGTGCCAGCAAGCAATCTTGGAGTGTCAGGAAATCAAGAATTTATCCGCTGTCCAAAGTGCAGCACATTGGTAAAACCAAAGAACCTAAAAAAACATATTAATAAGTCACATGAATCACCCAAGAAAACCAAGAGCTTGGGAAAGATCAATGTTTCAAACAGGCCGGATTGGTGGATAGCTGAAAGGACAGGCAAAGTTCCTCCCCCTCCTGGAAAGGTGAAGGTAAGAAAAAAATACTACAAATGCTGGCAGTGCGGAAAGCTGATCACAAAATCTTCTACAGTTTCGCATCTGCTTAAGAGGCATGGGGTCAGAGCGAAGGACCCGAATACAGCACACTTCTGGTATTACGATGAAGTTGAAAAGGTCCAGTATCGTGAAAAATCGACACCGAACCCAGAGGGGGCCAAGAAGGCAGCCAAGACAAGGGCTCATAATAGGTTTCTAAAAGATATAGAAAAGCTCTCTAAAACCAAGACTCCTCAAGGAAAGCCTGCACTAATACGATGCCCGTGCTGCAACGTCAGCTTAAGTGCTAAAAATATAATTAAACATATGAAAAAACCCCACAAGAAAGAGCTTACCAAGTCTGTTACTCACACCACTTCAAAAGAAGTAGCTAGAGCCCCCAGCAAACCCTTAGATACAAAACCTGAATATGAGTATTCAGAAGACAATTTTGATCGGACCACAGTATACAACGGAGGCGCTTATGGCTTGGGAAAAAGCAGGAAACACTAAACCCCACATTATAACTTTCCACTCCTACAACTAGGAATTGATTGCAGAATAAACATAACGATAGTACACAAGGGAACAAAGATGAAAGTATACAAAGTTTTTAAGCACCACACTGGCAAGCAGGAAGCCGTTAAGCAAGGCTGGCCCTGGCCAGACATTGACTTTGGTCCCCTCAGGGCCTTGTTCAAGAAGTTGTGGGGCATTGGTGCCGGTCTGCTGATCGCCGTCATCCTTCTAAGCATCTTTCCTACCGATCCCACATCTCCCCTATACCTCCTCTCGCCTCTTTCCTTGTTGGTCCTTTACATTGTTTACGGCAACAACGGCAACAGGCTGATAGAAAATGGCGTTATTTCAAGGCGTTATGACTAAATGGCCGCCGTATCCGCCGCCAACCCGGAGGGAGCGGTAACATTATCAATGAAAGAAAAATCTACACAGCGATAGAATCGTTTATCGGGGAGGCTCACCATGAACAACAAGATCGTTATTACCCTAGCTCTCGCCATTGGCCTAGGTGCAGGCTATTTCGGTGGAAGAGAACACCTGAAATATGAGATTCGCCAGTCTTTCGCATCGATAGGAGAAGGCATCAAGAGCTCGTTCTCCGCCCCCTTATCTGACACCTCTACATCATCGGGGGTAAGAGCCGATCGGGATGGCAACACCGCCGGTCGAAACTCGTCTGATTCTGATAACGAGAGGAGACGGGAAGTTGATGAATACCTTTCTCAGATCGAGGTTTACGACTTCTCTGCCAAGTATTTCGAAAGCTACTCCGGCACCAAAGCCGGAACGAGATTCAAGATCAAGAATAACGGTGGCCGCAGCCTGGACAAAGTAAGAGTTACAGTCTACTTCCAGAATATAGATGGCCAAACCATCCATGAGAAGACCTTCAGCCCAGTGGTGGTCGGCGGCATCATGAGCGATGACAAGCCATTGAGACCCGGATACATCTGGCAAATGGAGGCTAATAAATTCTTTACTGCCGAGAATGTGCCCAGTGAATGGCAGGAAGGTGCTGCTACCATCGAGGTTTCCAGCATCGAATTTTCACAATAGATCAGGCTAGGCACAGGAAACGATTATGAAAATCTCCACCCTCCTCGACCAGATCGACAACGGGCAGACCGCCCTGCCCGAGTTCCAGCGTGGCTATGTCTGGAACCGAGACCAGGTTCGTGGCCTGATGACCTCGCTCTACAAGCGCTATCCGGTCGGCAGCCTGCTCTCCTGGGCCACCGATGCAAGCAACGTGGGTCACCGGGGCGACCAGCAGCTCAATGCCGGTACCGTGAACCTGCTGCTGGACGGTCAGCAGCGCGTCACCTCGCTATATGGCATCGTGCGCGGCAAGGCCCCTGCCTTCTTCGACGGCGACAAGCGCGCCTTCACGGATCTCTACTTCAACGTGGAATCCGAGGAGTTCTCGTTCTACATGTCCAGCCGCATGGCCAATGATCCAAAGTGGATCAGTGTCACTCGGCTGATGCGTGAAGGTTCGGAAGGACTGACCAAAGAGCTTCTTGGTTCTGGTGAGATCACGATTGATGATCTTCCCCATATCGTTACCCGGTTCGGCCGTCTCCGTGATGTGCGGGATATCGACGTGCACGTGGAGCAGATCTCCGGCGAGGACAAGACACTCGATGTGGTGGTGGATATCTTCAACAAGGTCAACAGCGGCGGCACCAAGCTCTCCAAGGGTGACTTGGCGCTGGCCAGGATCTGCTCCACCCAGCCGGATGCCCGCGCGCGCATGCGACAGGCACTGGAAGACTGGAAGACCCAAGGCTTTCACTTCTCGCTGGACTGGCTGCTCCGCTGTATCACGACGCTGACCACCAACGAAGCCAGGTTCGTGTTCATCCACGACCTGGACGGCCAGCAGTTCGTCAATGGGCTGAACAAGGCAATCAAGCACATCAGCTACCTGCTCGACGTAATTGGCGCACGGCTGGGACTCGACCACCAGCAGGTGCTGACTGGCCATTACGCTTTTCCGGTGCTGGTTCGCCATATCGAGGAACAGGGCGGCAAGATCGGTGACGAAACATCGCTCAACGTCATGCTCTACTGGTACATCCACTCGGCGATCTGGGGCCGCTACTCGGGTTCCACGGAGAGTGTGCTCTCCCGGGACCTAGATATCCTGCTCGACAACCAGCCCAACGGCATCCAGGCGCTGATCCAGGAGCTGCACCTGTGGCGCGGCAGCCTGAAGGTACGCGCCGACCACTTTTCCGGTCATACCCGCGGCAACCGCTTCTATTCCTTGCTTTATATGCTCACCCGGGTCGGCGAGGCCAAGGACTGGGGGCTCGGCATCGCCCTCAAGAAGAATATGCTCGGCAGCAACTCCAGCCTGGAACTTCACCACATCTTCCCCAAGCATCGGCTGCGCGAGTTCGGTTATGATCGCAAGCAGATCAACTCGCTTGCCAACTTCTGCTTCCTGACCAAGGGCTCGAACCTGAGCATCTCCAACCGTCTGCCTGTGGAATACTTCGAGAAGGTCCGTGGCAACTATCCCGATGCCCTGCAGAGCCAGTGGGTGCCGATGGACGAGTCGCTGTGGCGTATAGAGCGCTATCCAGATTTCCTAAAGTCCCGACGCGAGCTGCTGGCCCAGGCGACCAACTCCCTTCTCGAAGAGCTCTATCATTTTGATGAGAGCGCAGAAACCCTGACGGCCCCTGCTCCAGAGCAGGATATTCCGGGTGGAATCGACTCCGAGGAAGAGGAGCTGCTGCTGCACGAACTTCAGGCCTGGCTTCAGTCCCAGAAGCTGCCCGGCGGAGAGCTAGAATACGAACTGACCGACCAGCAGACCGGCGAACCACAGGCCATTCTCGATCTGGCCTGGCCGGAAGGCTTCCAGCCCGGCCTGGATGGCCCTGCCGTACTGCTGCTGAGCGAGGAGTCCAATGTGGTCCTGGCCGCCAACAAGGCCGGCTACCAGGTCTTCGAGGAGATCGACAAGCTCAAGCGCTATGTGGCCGAGCATATCCTCGATGACCCCTTTGCCGTGCTCCCGGACTGGGCTCAGCATCTAAGCAAGGAGGCCGTGCCCGTCGCGGAATGGATCATCGACCATGACTTGCCGGAGCCCGTCGTTGGCCATGATATCCAGGACGGCGCCGAAGAGGTCGTGGGCTTCTTCGAACTCGCCTGGCCAGAGCACAAGATTGGTATCTGGACCGAGCAGGGCCGCGCCAGCTCGCCCCCGGAAACCTTGGTCGGCTGGCACCTCTACAGCCTGGAGGAAGTTCGAAAGGCGCCATCCCTCTTGACCCACCAACTGAAGGAGGCCAGCACAGCATGAACGCCGGAATGCCTGACATCAACGAAGCACCAGCTGATTCCATCGAGGTGACACGATGAACCCTGCAGCAGCTCTCGAATCGTTCCTGAGAGGACAGGAGGCGGAAGGCGTCACTTTCCTCTTCTTCTGGCTTATCATCGGCGCTTTCGCTCTTGCCCTGATATGTTACAGAGCCGATAAGGCCAAGGGATTCACTCACTATGCCCCCAACCTGCTGACGTCACTTGGTATCCTGGGGACATTCATCGGCATCGTCATCGGGCTAATGCACTTCGACCCGACCGATATCGATAGCAGCATTGCCATGCTGTTAGCCGGGCTGGAAACGGCCTTCATGACCAGCCTCCTCGGCATGGCTGCTGCCATTATATATAAAGTTTTGACTGCAACTGTGAGCGCACTGGCCCCAAGCAATGCTGAAGGAATTGGCCCCGATGAAGTTGGCCCTGAGGATATCCACGCCAGCCTGCAAGCCCAGTCGGAAAGCCTGGAGAAACTCAGGCATGCTATCGCCGGCGACGAGGACAGCTCCCTGGTATCACAGCTGAAGCTGCTCCGTACGGATAATCGTGATATCGCCGACAAACTCGGACTACTCGACAAGACCGGCAAGCAGCAGCTGGAGGTGATGGTCGAGCTTCATAAACACTCGGAACAGCAGTCAGAGCGGTTCGATCGCTTCGCCGATGACCTCGAAAGGCAGCTCAAGGATTTCGCTGACATGCTGTCACGGTCTGCCACCGAGGCGGTCATCAATGCTCTGAAGGAGGTGATTGCCGACTTCAACAAGAACCTCACCGAGCAGTTCGGCGAGAACTTCAAGGCACTGGATGCCTCCGTGCAAAAGCTGGTGGAGTGGCAGGAGAACTATCGGCATCAGTTGAAGGACATGAAGGCTCAGTATGACCAAGGAGTCCAGGCTATCACCCAAACCGAGCAGTCCGTGGCCCATATCAGCGAGAAAGCCGGTGCCATCCCTGACACTATGGCGGGCCTGAAGACCCTACTGGAGACCACGCGACACCAGCTCAACGAGCTCAGCAACCACCTCGAGGCCTTCAAAGGAATGCGCGATGCGGCTGTCGAGGCCGTGCCGACTATTCGCGAACAGGTCGACAGCACCGTTCGAGACGTCAGTGGGGCCGCGCAGAGTGCCAGCGAACACTACAAGAAGCTTCTCGATGACTCCGACAAGTATATCGAGGCCCATGACTCGATGCTTCAGGAGTTTCTCAAGAAATTCCAGTCGACCACGCAGGAAGGGATAGAGCAGCTGCGTGAAGACCTGACCAATAGCGCCAAGGATGCTTCTGATCGCCTCATTGATGGCGCTGCCAAGGTCAACGAGTCCCTTATTCAAGGTTCTGAGTCAATCAATACGAACTTTGGCAACCTGAGCCGAAACCTGACCCAGACTTCCGATACCGTCGCGAGCAAGTCTGAGCAGATCGCCGAGCAGCTCGATGATGCCCTCAAGGACGTCAACAGCCATGTCCGCAACATGGGTGAAACCCTAACCAAGGAGAGCCAGACCCTCAGCCAGACTCTGGCCGATGCCGGAAAACAGACCGAGGAGCATATCCGCTCCGTGCAGTCCCAGGTCCAGGATAGCATCGGGCAGATGCAGCAGCGACTCACTCACTCGGTCGAGGAGATGACGAGCATACAGACACGCCAGATGAACGAAGCCTTCCAGCAGATGGAAGGTATCATGCGCCAGGCCGTTCAACGAACCGGCGAGAGCGTCAACTCCCAGCTCAAGGCCATCGACGAGAGCATGCAGCAGGAGCTCGATCGCGTCATGACAGAATTGGGACGTGCTCTGACCCAGATCTCCGGTCGCTTCACCCACGACTACCAGAAGCTGACTCAGCAGATGCAGCAAGTCGTCCAGACAGCCAATAGCGGACAATACTGATGAGCCAGTTGAGATCTCTTTTTGGCAAGGGACACTCAGGGGGAAGTGGTGATGAACATCACTGGCTATCCGTATCAGACTTGATGGCCGGGCTAATGATGGTCTTCCTGTTCATCTCCATTGCCTTGATGCGCCATGCTCTGCTCGAGCGTGATCGCATCAAGGAGGTTGCTGTGGCCTACCAGGAGAATCAGGTCGCCATCTATGACGCCTTGATGGAAGAGTTCGAGGATGACCTTGAAACATGGCAAGCCTCTGTCGATGATGACACCCTGGCCTTTACCTTCCAGTCCCCAGAGGTTCTCTTTGACTCTGGCTCCGAGGCGCTGCGGCCACGATTCCGGCAGATTCTCGATGACTTCTTCCCGCGGTACCTTGAAATCCTCCTGGATTTTTCCGACTCCATCAATGAGGTGAGGATCGAGGGGCATACCAGTAGCCGTTGGGCGCCAGGCTCGACTGACCAGGAAGCCTACTTCAACAATATGGAGCTCTCACAAGGTAGAACTCGATCAGTTTTGGGTTACCTCTATGAGCTTCCCGAGTTAGCCGAATACCAAGAGTGGATCAAGGCCAATATCGCCGCCGTCGGCTTTTCCTCTTCGCGTGTCGTGCTTGATCATGAAGGCCGTGAGGACCCGAACCAGTCTCGTCGGGTCAGCTTTCGCGTCATTACCAATGCCGAGACGCAGATTCGCCAGATACTGGATGGCAACTGATGAAACTCACTGTTGACTTCTCCGCCTTGTTTGCTGTGGCCAGAAAGATGGGAGCCCCCATCGAGGACGATTTTGTCCTCGATACCTATCGCGAACCCTGGGAAGACAAGCTCGGTGCAGAGGGCATCGAATTGGAGGATATCAACGAGCTGGAGAGCACCGATGGGCTGCTTTCCTATCGTGGCCGGCAGGTCCTCCTCTATATCCAGGATCAT
Source organism: Halomonas sp. LMYGS-3 (assembly GCF_059509875.1). Taxonomy (NCBI): domain Bacteria; kingdom Pseudomonadati; phylum Pseudomonadota; class Gammaproteobacteria; order Oceanospirillales; family Halomonadaceae; genus Halomonas; species Halomonas sp. LMYGS-3. The sequence goes on from NZ_JCAKFQ010000006.1 coordinate 133,768, forward strand.
GGATCAAAAGCCCAAGAGGCCCTGTTGGACCCGGATGCGGGAAAGAAGTACCACGTTGCCGAGTGCCGAACAATACACAAGATGCGGAATGAAGGTCGCTTCGAGCGCTATGTCATTACCAACGACATATCCGGCAAATTCCATATCACTGGCTATGACTACATGACACGTCAACCCGTAGAGGGGAACTCCAGACTGCGTATCTGCAAGAATTGCCTGACCTACCTCAACTACAAGGGCTACAGCAAGCCAGGCAACTATTCGGCCTTCAAGAACTTCGACCTGGATGAGTTCTTCCAGACCTACAGCTCCTTCTTTACCTACCTACCTCAACGGAAGATGGGGGAAGGAGACGGCTATGCGGCGGACTGGCCGGAGATCTCACGTGCCTTTCGCCAGGAGAAGGAATACGCCTGCGAGAAGTGTGGTGTCCGCCTCTCGGACCACCCAAGACTACTACATGTACATCATATCAACGGCGTGAAGAGCGACAACAGGAAGGCCAATCTCAGGGCACTTTGTGCCGACTGCCACAGCAAGGAGGCCTTCCATGAGAGCATGTATGTCTCGCATGCCGACAGGCAGACGATCTCCCGCCTCCGGCATGAGCAACTGTTTCAGCAGCCCGACAACTGGCAGGAGGTCATCGATCTGGCCGACTCTGGGCTCCGGGGGTTCATCGAGCGCTGCCGAAGCGGACGCCTACAGGTACCTGAAGTCGGCCTCGATCTGCAGGATGACAGGGAGGAAGTAAAGGGCATGCTCGAGCTGGCGTGGCCACGGCAACGTCTGGGGATCGCCATCAATGAAAGGGACAGGATGCATGCCGAGCGCCTCGGCTGGAAGGTATTCAGCGTGCATGAGGCACTCGACAACTTCACGACCTTCGTGACGCGATTGTAGGACTATCCCTGTTCGTATCCTTAACCCCTTGCGATTCCTGTCGATCTCGGCCTGCAGCGCGCCTGCATCAGTTGCTCGATGCTACTGATGCCCTGCGGCAGCGGCACGCGTGCCGAGCACTGCGGTGCCAGGTGCGGAAGAGCCGCCATGGGCTCGGCGTACCAGGGCGTTTCTGTTAACTTGAGTTACTACCCAGCGCCTGCGCGAGGGAATGCCCAAGGAGCCCGCATGCTGCCGAGTATCGTCGCCCATGAACTGCAACTGAGTCTGCACGACTACCTGCGAGCGGCCTTCCCGATCTCCACGCCGCACTTCCGCGGCGGCGACACCCAGGGTGAGACGGCGCTGATCGACCGCTTCCTGACCACGCCGGGCAAGCTGCTCAAGGGGCCCTACCTGTCGCTGGGCCTGCCTTTCCGCCGCGACGAGCGTGCCCCGCCCTTCCGCTATGTGGACCCGGGCTTTCCGCCCTATCGCCACCAGCAGCAGGCTTTCCAGCGCCTGTGCGGGGAGGTGAAGCACTCCACCCTGGTGGCCACCGGCACCGGCTCGGGCAAGACCGAGTGCTTCCTGTTGCCGATCCTCGACCACTGCGCCAGCCGGCGTGCCGACCCGGCGATGACCGAGAAGCGCGGCATCAAGGCGCTGATCATCTACCCTATGAACGCCCTGGCCAGCGACCAGGCTCGCCGGGTGGCCCGGCTGGTCAACGGGCTCGGGACGAAACTCACGGTGGGGCTGTTCACCGGCGACCACCCCGAAGCACCGGCTAAGACGATGTCGCCGGACGGGGTGATCACCGACAAGCAGACCCTGCGCGAGCATCCGCCGGACATCCTGCTCACCAACTACAAGATGCTCGACTTCCTGCTGATGCGGCCCAAGGATCAGCCGCTGTGGCGCTACAACGCGCCCGGCACCCTGCGCTACCTGGTGGTGGACGAGCTGCACACCTTCGACGGCGCCCAGGGCACCGACCTGGCCTGCCTGATCCGACGGCTGCGAGAGCGACTGCAGGCGAGCGACGAGCTGGCCTGCGTGGGCACCTCCGCCACCATCGGCGATGCCTCGGCCTCGCAGCGGCTGCGCGAGTACGCGGCGTCGATCTTCGCCACCGAGTTCGATGACGACAGCCTGGTGTTGGAGGATCGCCTCTCCGCCGACGAATATCTGGCCGCCGCCGCGGACGAGCACGGCGAGGTGGCCTTCCACGCCTGGCCGGAGAGCCTCGCCGAGCGTCGCCAGCTCGACCCGCAACGCTTCGAACGATCCGAGGCTTACCTGGCCGCCGCCTTCCAACGCTGGTTTGTCGACGGCAGCATCGCCCCGGCCACCGAGGTGACGGCGCTGGGCGATGCCGGCCATCCCGGGCACTCGGCGGCGCGGGTGGCCTTGGGCCGCGACCTCAAGCGGCACGACGCCTTCCACCGCCTGCTGCGGGACAGCGAAGGGGTCACCGACCTGGAGGCGCTGCTGGAACGCTGGAAGCGCGAGCGCCAATGGGCCGGCGAGCCGGAGGTGCTGCTGCACAGCCTGCTGGCGCTTATTTCGGCGGCCCGCGAGGCGATCCCCCGCGACGACGGCGAACTGCTACTGGCGCCACTACTCACCGTGCGCCTGCAGCTATGGCTGCGGGAGCTATCGCGCATGGTGGCCAGCGTCGACGGTACCCCCGAACTGGTGCACGCCGACGACGATCCCCAGGGGCGCCCGCGTCCCGGCCAGGCCGTCGACGAGGAAGCGCCGCTGCGGCTGCCGCTGATTCACTGCCGCGACTGCCACGCCGCGGCTTGGGGCACGCTGAAGGCCGAGGATGCGCGCCATGTCTCACGCGACCTCGCCGCCTTCTATCGCGGCTACTTCCAGCAGTCGGCGGACGTCTGCCTGCTCTATCCCCTGGGAGACCAGGCACCGCCCGGGGATCGCGTCGGCCAAGTCAAGCAGCTATGCCCCACCTGCGCGGCCCTGACCCATGGCGATGCCAGCGGCCCGTGCCCGGCCTGCGGCGCTCAGGGACAGCTGCGCGTCTGGCAGCCGGCGCTGCAGGAGCGGCGCCGCGAACGGCTAGTCACGGCCACCGACCACTGCCCCTGGTGCCGCTCCCGCGGCGGGCTGTCGATCCTCGGCTTCCGCGCCGCCTCGCTCTCCAGCACCCTGCTGGCGCGCCTCTACCAGTCGCCCTATAACGATGACCACAAGGCCATCGCCTTCTCCGACAGCGTGCAGGACGCCGCCCACCGCGCCGGCTTCTTCGAGGCCCGCACTTGGCGCCAGGCCCTGCGCCAGGCGCTGGACGGCTGGCTGACCGGCCAGGGGCAGGCGCTGTCGCTGGATCGTCTGGGCAGCGCCTTCGCCTCGGCCATGCGTCGACAGGCCGGCAGTGACGCCGACTTCGTGGGTCGCTGGCTGGCCCCCAACATGGCCTGGCTGAAGGATGCCGACAGCCTGCAGCAGCAGGGCAGCCTGCCGGCAGGCAGCGACCTCCCCGAACTGGTCACCAAGCGGCTGGACTGGGAGGTGCATAGCGAGCTGGGCCTGCGCAGCCAGATCGGCCGTACCCTGGAGCGTCAGGGGCGGGTGACCCTGGCGGTGGATACGACCCTGCTCGAGGCCGCCGCCGAGCGCCTGGCGGGCGACTGGATCCAGGAACTGCCCGGCATCGGTGAGGTGACACCGGAGCAGGCCGCCCGCTTCCTGCTCGGCGTGCTGCATCGCCTGCGCACCCGAGGGGCCTTCGACCATCCCGAGGTGGAGGGCTATGCCCGCGACGGCGGCGAGACCTGGTTCTTCCGCCGTAGCCTGTTCCTGCCCAACTACGGACCACGCGCCGCCCCGCCGGCCTTCCTGACCCTGGAGCCGGTGTCACGCAACTTCGACAGCATCACCGGCGCGCGGCAGACCGGGGGAGGAGGCAACTGGTATGCCGGCTGGTTCCTCAAGCAACTGGAAGCCGATCAGGTGCTGGCCAGCGATCTCGGCCAGGCCTATCGCCTGGCGCTGCGCGCCCTGGAACGCGAGGGGCTGGTGCGTGCCGTGGTCCAGCTGCGCGGTCGCGAGGTGTGGGTGCTGACCCGCCCCCACTGGCGCGCGGTGACCCAGCCGCTGCCACTGCGCTGCTCGGCCTGCGGCCAGCGCCATCAGGCCCCGCCGGACCAGCTGATGCGCTGGCAGGGGCTGGCGTGCCTGCAGCCCCAGTGTCGCGGCCGGCTCGAGACGGCCGCGCCCTTCCGCTGGGAACTGACACCCTCGCCCACGCCGCCCACCCGGCTGGTCAGTCATGAACACACCGGCCTGCTGGACGCCGACACCCGCGCCCGGGTGGAGCGCTCCTTCATCGAGGGCGACCGGCCCTGGGACATCAACCTGCTCTCGGCCACGCCGACACTGGAGATGGGCATCGACATCGGCGACCTCTCCTCGGTGCTGCTGTGCTCCACGCCACCGGCCCAGGCCAACTATCTGCAGCGCATCGGCCGCGCCGGGCGTCGCGACGGCAATGCCCTGAACGTCACCATCGCCAACGCCGCGCCCCACGACCTCTACTTCTACGCCGAGCCACTCGAGATGATGGCCGGCAGCGTGCAGCCGCCAGGCGTCTTCCTGCAGGCCACCGCCGTGCTGGAGCGCCAGCTGCTGGCCTACGCCTTCGACCACTGGGTGGCCGAGGCGGCCCGCGACGGGACCCTGGACGAACAGATGCTGCCGGGAAGGCTCTCGTCGGTTCTGGACAATATTACCCGCGACGACCAGCAGGGCTTTCCTTATCCGTTGCTGGCCTATGTGCGCGAACACCGCCAGACGCTGTTCGAGGGCTTCTGTGCCCTCTTCCCCTCACTGGACAGCGAGGCGCGTGGGCACCTGCACGCCTACCTGATTGGCGGCGAGGCCGACCCGAGCAGCCTGGAGCACCGCATCGTCAACCGGCTACGGCACAAGGCCAAGCAGCGCCAGAGTTGGCGGGATACCATCCGCGACTACAAGAACCAGCTGGAGCGCCGTCGCAAGCAGCCCCATGACGAGGCCAACGAAGAGGCCATGGACGCCATCGATACCGAGCGTCGCGCCCTGATGGACCTGGCCCGGCGGCTCGATGCCCAGCACACGCTCAACTTCTTCACCGACGAGGGGCTGCTGCCCAACTACGCCTTCCCCGAGGAGGGCGTGACCCTCAATGGTGTGGTGATCCGCTCGGTGAGCCGTGCCCAGCGCGAGGCTGCGGGCGAAGAGAAGTCGCGTCCCTACGAGGTGGTGAGCTATGACTTCCAGCGCCCCGCCCAGAGTGCTCTGGTGGAACTGGCCCCCGAGAACACCTTCTACGCCGTGGGACGGGCGCTGAAGATCGACCAGGTCAATCTGCGGCTGAGCGACGTCGAGGCGTGGCGGCTGTGCAACCATTGCCACTACAGCGAGAACCTGGCAAAGGGCGATATCCACGGCGCCTGCCCGCGCTGCGGCAGCCCCCAGTGGGGCGACGGTGCCCAGAAACGCCAGCTACTGCGGCTGCGTGAAGTGACCGCCAACGTGCGCGACCGCGACAGTCGCATCGGTGATGACAGCGAGCATCGCGAGCCCTCCTTCTACACCCGCCAGCTGCTCACCGACATCGCCCCGGGCAGCGCCCGCTTCGCCTACCGCATCGACGATCCTCAATGCCCCTTCGGCTTCGAGTATGTCCCGAAGGCGCGCTTCCTGGAGATCAACTTCGGTCGTCACGACGACCAGGCGCCCTCGCTGGCGGTGGCCGGCGAGGAGCGACCACGCAGCGGCTTCCGGGTGTGCAAGCACTGCGGCAAGGTGCAGCGGCCCGGCATGAAGGCCCAGGAGCGCCACCAGCGTTTCTGCCAACTGACCCGGCCCGGTGCCGTCGAGCAGGAGGGCGACTTCATCGACAGCCTGTTCCTTTACCGCGAGCTGTCATCAGAGGCGCTGCGCCTGCTGCTGCCGCTCTCCGATGTAGCGATCTCCGATACCGCCCGCCACTCGCTGATCGCCGCTCTGCACCTGGGGCTCAAGGCCCACTTCCATGGCAACGTGGACCACCTGCGCATCACCGAGCAGCAGACGCCGGGCCAGGCCGGTGGCCCCGCGCGCCACTACCTGGTGTTGCACGACAGTGTGCCCGGTGGTACCGGCTACCTGAAGGAGCTGATGCAGTCGCCGGAGACGCTGCTGGCGATGCTCGACACCGCCCGCCACCAACTGGCGGCTTGCAGCTGCCAGCAGGACCCGACGCTGGATGGCTGCTACCGCTGCCTGCTGGCCTACCGTGAGAGCCGGCACATGGCCAAGATCTCGCGGCGACTGGCCCTGGAGCTGCTGGACCGGATCCTGAGTCGTCGCGGGGCCCTCGTCGCCATCGACGGCCTGGAAGAGGTCGACCTCAATGCCCTGGTGGAGAGCGAGCTGGAGCAGCGCTTCATCGACCTGCTGCCCAACCTGGATGCCGGTATCCGTCTGGTACCGGAACTGGTCGAGGGCAACCCGGGCTGGCGACTCACCCTGGAGACCGGTCGCGAGGCCGATGGTAGCCCGCAGCTGACCAGCTGGCGCATCGAGCCCCAGCGCAACCTGGGCCCGGGTGACGATGTGGCATTGCCTACCCGTCCCGACTTCGTGCTCTGGCCCGGCGGCGAGGCCAACCGCGGCGCGCGCCCCCTGGCGCTCTACCTGGACGGCTTCCAGTTCCACCACGACCGGCTGGACGATGACACCGCCAAGCGCCAGGCGGTGCTGGCCTCCCACCGCTTCCAGGTCTGGACCCTGGGCTGGCGCGATCTGGACGGGGCGGCACCGGAGATTCCGCTGTGGCAGCGCCAGCCCGATAGCCATCTCGGGCAGCTCTATGCTCAGCTGGCCGACAGGCTGGGCTTGGCCAGCCGACATGACGGCGCGAAGGCGTTGAACGAGAGTTCGCTGGCCTGGCTGCTGGCCTACCTGCGCGACCCCGCCGACACGGCTCGGCGACTGGCCGAGGCGGCGTTGGGCCAGGCCTTTCACTGGCTGAACCCACGCACCCTTAAGGACCCGGCCCTGCGCCATGCCCTGGACCTGGAGCTGGCCGAGAATGCCCCGCCGGGAATCCGCCGCGCGCTGCTGCCCGAGGGGAACGCTGAAGGCCGGTTGCTGGGCGGCGCCCTGGATGCCCTGGGCAGCGGGGCCTCGCGGGATGGCCCGGCGGGAAGCGAGGTGGCAGTGAGCATCTCCGCGACCGCTCTCCAGGACGCCAAGCGCCTGACCCGGGAACTGCATCTCCACCTGAGCCTGGACGACCGCCACTTGCCCGTTAGCCCGGAGGGCGAGAGTCGCTGGCGGGCCTTCTGGCACGCCACCAACCTGCTGCAGTTTCTGCCGCGCTTCTCGCTCTGCTCGGTGCGCGGCGTGGCCAGCGGTGTGGTCACCGATGCCGTGGCGAAGTGTCCGGCCCTGGCAGTGGAACCCAGCGAGAGCACTGGACCGGAAGCGGCCACTACCGCCGGCTGGCAGGCGTTGATCGACGACGAGCTGACACTGCTGCCGCCCGACTGGATCGCTGCCCTGGCCGAGCGCGGCCTGCCGCTGCCCACTCCGGGCCTGGACGTGCTGGACGCCTTCGGAGAGGCCTCCATCACCCTTGAGCTGGCCTGGGAAGGCCTACGGGTGGCGGTAGCCATCGAGGAGGAACTGCCCACCGGCTGGCAGCAGGTGCTGGCCGACTGGCGAGTGGTCACCACCCTGGATGATGCCGCCATCGACCTGTTGGCAGAGTCGCTGAACATTGATGAAAGGAGTGACCCATGAGCGAGATCACCGTCGCGCTGTCCCAGGAGTTCCTGGAAGCCTATGCCCGTATTCCCCGCCGCAAGCAAGGCAAGGTGATGGCCATGGTCACCAAGTTCCGCGAGAACCCTCGCTCGCCGGGGCTCAACTACGAGACCCTGGCCACGCCCGATCCCAACCTGCGCTCGATCCGCGTGGACGACGACTACCGCGCCATCGTGCTCAAGCCCGAGCGCGGCAACGTCTATGTGCTGCTATGGGTGGACAAGCACGACGACGCCTACGCCTGGGCCAGCCGCCACCGGGTGGATATCCATCCTCAGACCGGCAGCCTGCAGATTCTCGCCTCCACCACCGAGGAGGTGCCCGCCGATCGGGTGGAGGCGACTCCAGAGGCACCGACCAGCACACTAACCGAACCGCTGTTCCAGGCTCGCGACCGCGAGCTGCTGCGGCTGGGTGTGCCGGAGATGCTGCTGGAGCCAGTCAAGTCGCTGACCAGCGAGGCCGAACTGGAAGCGCTGGCGTCTCGCCTCCCCGAGGAAGCCTTCGAGGCGCTCACCTTCCTGGCCCAGGGCGAGCGGCTGGACGAAGTACTGGAGACCTACGGGGTACCTGATGCCGTCCCACAGGTGGACCGCGAGGACTTCGCCGCCGCGCTGCGCCGGCCCGATAGCCAACGCCGCTTCCGCGTGGTGGAGGAAGAGCAGGAGCTGGAGCGCATGCTGCAGGCGCCGCTCGCCCACTGGCGGGTCTTCCTGCACCCGAGCCAACGCCAGCTGGTGGAACGCCACTGGAACGGCCCGGTGCGGGTACTGGGTGGTGCCGGCACCGGCAAGACGGTGGTGGTCATGCACCGCGCCCGTTGGCTGTCTCGACGCCTGCAGGAGGACCTGGCCAGAGACAGCCAGCATCGGGTGCTGGTTACCACCTTCACCCGCAACCTGGCCATCGATATCGAGCAGCACCTGCGCCAGTTATGCCGTGACGACGAGCTGGCGCGCATCGAAGTGGTCAACATCGACCGCCTGGTGGCGCGCCTGGTCAACCGACGCGGCGCTCCGAGGCTGGTCTACCCCAACGACAAGGGTTACCAGAAGGCATGGGACTCGGCCATGCAGATGAAGCCCGCCGATCCCGATCTGCCCGAGACCTTCTACCGCGAGGAGTGGCAGCAAGTGATCTTGCCCCAGCATGTGCTGACCCGCCAGGACTACTTTCGTGCCTCCCGGGCCGGGCGGGGCGTGGCCCTCAACCGCCGCCAACGCGCCGCCCTCTGGCCGGTCTTCGAGGAGATGCGTGCCCAGCTCAGCCACGCCCGCCTGCGCCCCTTCGAGGACGGTGTGTTCGAGGCCATCGCCATGATGGAGCGCGGTGAGCTGACCGCGCCCTGGGCACACATTATCGTCGACGAAGCCCAAGACTTCGGCGCCGAAACCCTGACCCTGCTGCGCCACCTAGTGCCGGAGGGCCAGGACGACCTGCTGATCGTCGGCGACGGTCACCAGCGCATCTACGGTCGCCGGGCGGCGCTGTCACGCTGCGGCATCAACATTCGCGGGCGCGGCAAGAAGTTGCGTATCAACTACCGCACCACCGAACAGACCCGGCGCTTCGCCGTGGCCCTGCTCGAGGGCCAGTCCATCGACGACCTGGACGAGGGCAGCGACGGCCAGCAGGACTACCGCTCCCTGTTGCAAGGCGAGGCCCCTGAGGTATATCACTACCCGGATTTCGACGCCGAGATGGACGCCTTGGCCGAGAGGCTAAATACCCACCTGACGGACCACGATGCCGAGGACCCGGAAGGCCTCGGCGCCGACTGCTGTGTGGCCGCCCGTACCCAGCGGCTGCTGGACCAGATCGCCGCCGCCCTCGCGACCCGCGGTGTAGACACCCGCCCCATTTCGCGCAATGCACCCGACACCCCCGAACAGCCCGGCGTGCGCCTGGCCACCCTGCACCGGGTCAAGGGTCTGGAGTTCCGCCAGATGCATATCGCCTGTGTGAACGACGGCGTGATCCCGGCGAAGCACACCGGGTGGACGGAGGACCCGGTGGAAAAGCGTCATCGCGAACTCAACGAGCGCGCCCTGCTGCATGTGGCCGCGACTCGGGCCATCGAGCGGCTACATGTCTCCAGCCACGGCGAGCCAAGTCCCTTCCTGGGAGTGTGACATTCACGTACCACTCCCTGTTAGAGTTCTTCCAGACTAGGTGAGATACGGCGAGTTAGTCTTTCTCCCCGCCCCAGCCCAGCTGCTTGGCCAGGGTAAAGGCATGGTTGGCCGCCGGTACGCCGCCGTAGATGGCCACGTGCATCAGCACCTGGCGCAGCTCCGCCTCGGTGAGGCCGATACGCTTCGCCGTCTTGAGGTGCAGTTCGAGCTCCTCGCGGCCCAGGGCGGCCAGGATGCCGGTGGTGATCATGCTGCGCTCGCGACGGGTCAGGTCGTCGTTGCTCCACAGCTCGCCCCAGGCCAGGCGGGTGATCATCTGCTGGAAGGGCGCGTCCAGGCGGGTGGCGTTCTCGGTGGAGCGGGCCACGTGCTCCTCGCCCAGCACCTGCTTGCGGGTCGTCAGGCCGGTGGCGTAGTCCACGCCCTTGTCGCCTACGTCGCCCAGGTCCACCGCCAGCACCGCCAGCAGCTTCTCGGCGAACAGGGCCGGCACCTCCACGGAGGGCACATGGCCGACGGCGTCGAGGATCTCGAGCGGCGCGCCGTCGCACTCGGCCGCCAGGGCCTCCAGCGTCGCCGGCGGGGTTGCCAGGTCCTCGCTGCCGCCCAGCAACTGCACCTTCACTCCCTTCCTGGTCAGCTTGCCGGTAAAGGCGTGGCTGCCCAGCATCTCGCACAGGCGCGCATAGGACTCGTCGTCGCCACGCCCCATCTGGGTCATCCAGCCGTGCTTGAGCGCCGGACTGGCCTCGATGCGACCGGCGGAGAACCAGCGCGGCACGATCTCGCCGCTGATCGCTCCCAGGCCCTCGTCGCGCACGCGGCCGGCGCGGGTGGTCCAGAGCTCGCTGGTGCCGATCACCGCCCCGGTGTTGGTCAGGGTGACGGAGTAGAGCCGCTCGGCGTGCTCGGCCAGCAGTTGCTGGCCCACCACGCCGCCGATGGAGGTGCCGGCGAAGTGGAAGCGGCCGGCGCCGGCGTGGTCCGCCAGGGCCAGGGCCTCGCTTGCCAGGTCGGCCGGGGTGATCGCTCCCTCGCCCCAGGCCTGGCTGGCGCCATGGCCGGGCAGGTCCCAGGTCAGCACGCGGTAGCGTGGCAGCAGCGCCGGCAGCACGTCGTCCCACACCGCCTGGCTCATGCCCAGCGGATGGGCCAGCACCACCAGCGGCAGCGCCTCGGCTCCGAGCAGGCGATAGGCCACGCTGCGGCCGTTGATGTTCAGAAATGCCATGGAAGTCTCTCCTGACGCCTAACGTCAAAATTCAATGTTGTCCCCCTCGACGGCGGTCCGTACCGTCCGTCAGTGGCCCCCGAAATGGACCCGATGGAGAGTCGTTAAGCCGCCTTGAGTCCCAGGATCTCGCGAGCCTGTTGCCAGGTAGCCACCGGACGCTCGTATTTCTCGCAAAGCTCCGCCACCCGCTCGACCAAGGCGGCATTCGAGGGTGCCAAGCGCTCCTTGTCCCAGCGGACATTGTCCTCGAGGCCAGTGCGAGTGTGGCCTCCGGCGGCGATCGACCATTCGTTGAGCACTAACTGGTTGGCGCCGACACCGGCCCCGCACCACTGGGAACCCGGCGCCAGTCGCTCGAGGGTCTCGATGTAGAAGTCGAAGGTCGGCTTGTCGACCGGCATGGCGTTCTTCACGCCCATCACGAACTGGACGTACAGCGGCGCCTTGATCTTGCCCTGCTTCATCAGGTTCACCGCCTGATGGATATGCGACAGGTCAAAGGCCTCGATCTCGGGCTTGATGTCATAGGTCAGCATCTCGGAGGCGAGCCAGTCCACCAGGTCGGGGGAATTCTCGTAGACGCGCGTAGGGAAGTTGTTGGACCCCACCGACAGACTGGCCATGTCGGGCTGCAGCGGTAGCATGCCGCCGCGCTCACGATCGGCACCAGAGCGGCCGCCGGTGGACAGCTGGACGATCATGCCCGGGCAGTGCTTGCGCAGTCCTTCCAGCAAATGGGCAAACTTCTCGGGATCCGAGGTCGGGGTCTGATCCTCGTTGCGGACATGGCAGTGCGCAATGGTCGCCCCGGCCTCGAAGGCCGCCTGGGTGCTCTCGATCTGCTCCTCGATGGTGATCGGAACCGCCGGGTTGTTCTCTTTGCGTGGCAGGCTGCCGGTGATGGCAACGCAGATAATGCAGGGATTTGACATGGGAACCTCGCGTAATGCCTACGCTTTGTCTGAAAACTGCCTGCGCTTGGTCATACGGCGTTAAAAATCGGCTCAAAGTGCTCATTTACACCGCGTAAACTCCGTCTTTTCGCCGATTTTTGCCTTGTCTGACCATCGCTCGACGACTTTTCGGACAAAGCTTAAGGACTCGTTCGGCGGTCATGGATGCGTCACGAGGCCGGTACCGCGGGCGCTTACGCCCGCTCGATCAGGGTCGCGATGCCCTGCCCCACGCCCACGCACATGGTGCACAAAGCATAGCGCTTGCCGCTCTTCTGCAGCTCGTAGGCGGCGGTCATCAGCAGGCGCGCGCCGGACATGCCCAGCGGATGCCCCAGGGCGATGGCGCCGCCGTTGGGGTTGACCCGCGGGTCGTCGTCCTCGAGGCCCAGGTCCCGCATACAGGCGAGCGCCTGGGCGGCGAAGGCCTCGTTGAGCTCGATCACGTCGATCTCGTCGAGGGACACCCCGGTGCGCTCGAGCAGCTTGTTCACCGCCGGCACCGGGCCGTAGCCCATGAGGCGCGGCTCGACGCCGGCGGTGGCCATGCCGAGGATCCTGGCCATGGGCGTGAGGCCGTGCTTGTCGACGGCGGCCTGGCTGGCCACCAGCATGGCGGCGGCGCCGTCGTTGACCCCGGAGGCGTTGCCGGCGGTGACGCTGCCGCCCTCGCGGAACGGCGTCGGCAGGCCGGCGAGCTTCTCGAGCGTGGTCTCGCGCGGGTGCTCGTCCCGGTCGAAGAGCAGCGGTGCCTGCTTGCGCCGGGGAATCTCGATCGGGGTGATCTCGATGGCGAAGCGGCCCGCCTTCTGCGCGGCGGCGGCCTTCTGCTGGGAGCGCAGGGCGAAGGCGTCCTGGTCCTCCCGGGAGATCGCGAACTGCTCGGCCACGTTCTCGGCGGTCTCCGGCATGGCGTCGACGCCATAGGCCTTCTTCATCAGCGGGTTGACGAAGCGCCAGCCGATGGTGGTGTCCTCGATCTTCTGGGTGCGGGAGAAGGCGCTCTCGGCCTTGCCCAGCACGAAGGGGGCGCGGGACATGGACTCCACGCCGCCGGCCAGGGCCAGGTCCATCTCGCCGGCCTTGATGGCACGGAAGGCGGTGCCCACCGCGTCCATGCCGGAGCCGCACAGGCGGTTCAGGGTGGTGCCGGGCACCGAGGTGGGCAGGCCGGCGAGCAGCGCCGACATGCGCGCCACGTTGCGGTTGTCCTCGCCGGCCTGGTTGGCGCAGCCCATGAATACTTCCTCGATGGCCGCCGGATCGAGATCCGGGGCGTCGGCCAGCACCGCCTTGAAGATGGTGGCGGCGAAGTCGTCGGGGCGCACGCTGGACAGGGTGCCGCCGAAGCGGCCCACGGCGGTGCGCCGCGGATGACAAAGGTAGACGTCGGTCATAACAACTCCTGGTTCATTCACCCGCGTGCTTGCGATCGGTACGCGCTTTCAAATCGCGCAGGATCTCGAGCTCATGGGTCGAGGGCTCCGGGGTGGACTCGAGGTGCCCGGCGAAGCGGATCTCCCAGCCGGTGGCCTCGACCACATCCTCGCGGGTCACCCCCGGGTGCAGCGAGACCACGGTGAGTTCCTTGGTCTCGGGATCGGGCTTCATCACGCACAGGTCGGTGATCACCCGGGTCGGGCCGCGGCCGATATTGGGCACGCCGTCGCGGCCCTTGCCGTCGCGGCCGAAGCCCAGGGTGGTGACGAAGTCCACGTCCTTGACGAAGGCGCGCCTGGAGTGCTTGAGGGTGATGAACACCTCACCGGCATTGGTGGCGATCTCGGGGGCACCGCCGCCGCCCGGCAGGCGCACCTTGGGGTCATGGTAGTCGCCGATGAGGGTGGTGTTGAGGTTGGCGAAGCGGTCGATCTGGGCGGTGCCCAGGAAGCCGACGCTGACCTTGCCGCCCTGCAGCCAGTAGCGAAACATCTCCGGCACCGAGACGGTGGTCAGCGCCGACTCGCACAGCTCGCCGTCGCCGATGGAGAGCGGCAGCACGTCCGGCTTGGTCTGCAGGGTGCCGGATTCGTAGATCAGCACCACGTCCGGGGCATGGGTCAGGCGCGCCAGGTTGGCCGCCTCGCTGGGCAGGCCGATGCCGACGAAGCAGGTCATGCCGTTCTCCAGCGCCCGGGCGGCGGTCACGGTCATCATCTCCGCGGAGGTGTAGTCGAGGCTCATCAGGATGCTCCTCCTGCCGGGTTGGTCACTTGCTGGTAGACGTTCTCGTCGAGCCATTGGCTGAAGGCGTCGCGGTCACGGGCGATGGTGTCCCACTCCTTGTAGAAGCGGTTGTCGCGCGGGTAGTAGCCGTGGGTGTAGGAGGGATAGGAGCCCTTCTCGGCCACGGCCACGGCGCTGATCGCCCAGCCGGGGATCACGCAGGCGTTGGGGTGATAGTCCGGCTCGGCGGTCAGGTCGTCGACGATCTCCTCGACGGTGACGATGCTGTGCTTCGCCGCCAGCACCGCTTCCTTCTGCACGCCGACGATGCCCTCCACCAGCACGTTGCCCTTCCGGTCGGCCTTCTGGGCGTGAACGATGGAGACGTCCGGACGCACCGCGGGCACCGCCGCCAGGCGCTCGCCGGTGAAGGGGCACTCGATGAACTTGATCTGGTCGTTGACGTTGGGCAGCTCGCTGCCCACATAGCCCCGCAGCACGGCCAGCGGCAGGCCGGCGGCACCGGCCTCGAAGGCACAGGCCATGGCGGCGTGGCTGTGCTCGAGGATCTCGACCCGGTGCGGCCAGCCCTTCTCCACGGCATCGCGCAGGCGATGCAGCGAGCCCACGCCGGGGTTGCCGCCCCAGGAGAAGATCACCTTCTTCGCGCAGCCCGCACCGATCAACTGGTCGTAGACCAGGTCGGGGGTCATGCGAATCAGGGTCAGGTCGCGTTTGCCCTGGCGGATCACCTCGTGACCCGCGGCAAAGGGGATCAGGTGGGTAAAGCCTTCCATGGCCACGGTGGCGCCGTCCTCGACGTAGCGCGCGACCGCATCATGCAGGCTGAGAAACTCGGCCATCTTGGTTCGCCTCCTGGGGATTCAAGCCGATGCCGGTAGAGCCGATCATCGTAGTTCGCTATGTGAACATAGGTTTGTGATACGAACAAGCTAATCCCTTAGCGCGCTACCGTCAAATCCACGAAAAAGGGAAGGCTGAGCCTTCCCTTTCATGCATCGCGGAGCGATGTATCAGTCAAATCAATTGATTAACATCGGCTGAGCCACTCGGTCGCGCGTTTCACCTGGGCCCTGCTACTACCAAGGTATAAGGCCGGGTCCGTGGCGCGGTGCACGGCGGCGGGATCGAGGCGCCCCTGCACCTCGGCATGCTCGTTCAATACCTCGGCATAGCCGCGGCCACTGCGGCGGGCCGTCTCCGCGGCCTCGGCGCTGATGCGCTTGGCCGCGTCCTGGCCGACCACCGGCGCCAGCAGCCGCGACACCGGCTCGGCCATGATGCCGCCACCGGTCGCCGCCAGGTTGCGCCGCATCGCCTCGGGGTGCACCTCCAGCCCCTCGAGCAGCACCGCCGCCTGCTCCAGTGCCCCCTCGAGCAGCAGGGCGCTGTCGATCAGTGGCGCCCACTCGGCGTGCCACTCGCCGAGCCCCCGCTCCAGCGGCTGGGCGGCGGCGTTGAGCAGTACCGTGGTGTGGCCATGGACCTGACGGGCCGCGCCGCGGATCAGCGCACAGCGCACCGGGTTGCGCTTGTGGGGCATCGACGAGGACTCGCCCATGCCGGGAGCCGCCGGCTCGGCCACCTCGCCCAGCTCGGTCTGGGTCAGCAGGGCGACATCCAGGGCCAGCTTCTCGGCGGCACCGGCCACCGCATCCAGGGCGGTGCCCAGGGCGTGAATCGGCTGGCGATCGGTATGCCAGGGCAGCACTGGACGACCCAAGCCGAGCCGTTCGGCCAACGCGTCCATGAAGTCGAGCCCCAGGTCGTCCCAGCCGGAGTGCACCCCCACGGCGCCGCCGAACTGCACCGGCAGGCCGGTCTCGGCCAGCGCCGCCAGCCGTCGGCGCGCCTGCTCCAGGCCCAGCGCCCAGTGGGCGACCTTGACGCCGAAGGTGATCGGCAGCGCCTGCTGCATCAGGGTGCGGCCCACCATCACGGTACCCTCATGGGCGGCCATCAGGTCGATCGCCGCGGCCCGGCAGCGCACCAGCAGGGCGTCGAGGGAGGCCAGCCGCGGCCCCAGCAGCAGCATCAGGGCACTATCGACCACGTCCTGGCTGGTGGCGCCCTGGTGCCAGTAGCGCTTCAATGCCTCCGGCAGGGCGGCCCGCCCCTGCTTGACGAAGGGAATGGCGGCGTTGCCGCCGCTGGCGATACCGGCGGCGATGGCGTCACAATCGAAGGCGTAGGCTTCCAGGGTCGCGCGCATGGTGCGGCTGGCCCCCTCGGGCACCGCCCCCCTTGCCTCCTGGACCTCGGCGAGGGACAGTTCGAAGGCGAGCATGGCCTCGACCATGGCCTCGGCATTGCACTCGGCCAGCGCCGATTGGCTCATGAAGGGGTGCTGCAGCAGGGCGGCGGGCATGGGTCTCTCCTGATGGGGCAACGGGAGACGGTCGCAACGCCTCCCCCAATGGTCGTACAAGTGTTCGCGATTCGAACACTATGCTAGATTGTAGGCCAGATCACGAGCAACTCGAGCAAGGACGAGATGGGATGGACATGGCAGCACAGGAAGAGGTTCTCAGCCCCGACGATCGCGACTTCGTCACCGCCCTGGCCAGCGGTCTCGAGGTGATCCTGGCCTTCGACGAGGCCCACCCGCGCATGACGCTGAGCGAGGTGGCCAGCCGCACCGGCATGAACCGCGCCCGGGCCCGGCGTTTCCTGTTGACCCTGCATGCGCTCGGCTACGTTCGCAAGCAGGGGCGCTCGTTCGAGCTGGCGCCCAAGGTACTCCAGCTCGGCTACGCCTTCCTGTCGGCCAACAACTATCGCTCGGTGATCCAGCAGGTGCTGGAGGAGATCACCGCCGAGAGCGGCGAGTCCTCGTCGCTGGGGGTGCTGGACGGCGACGACGTCACCTACGTCGCCCGCTCCTCCTCGCGCCACCGGCTGATGGCTATCACCCTGTCCGTGGGCACCCGCCTGCCCGCCGCCCACACCTCCATGGGCCGGGTGCTGCTGGCCCAGTTGCCCGACGCCGAGCTCGACGCCTACCTGGCGCGGGTGGTGCTGGAGCGGTACACCGACAAGACCGTGACCGACAAGGCCGAGCTGAAGAAGTGTATCCTCAAGGTACGGCAGCAAGGCTACGCCATCGCCGACCAGGAGCTCGACTCCGGGCTGCGCTCCCTGGCCGTTCCCGCCTTCGACGCCAACGGCAAGTTGCTCGGCGCCATCAACATCAGCACCAATGCGGCGCGCGTCGACTTCGACACCCTGATGCGGCAGTACCTGCCACTGCTGCAGGAGAAGGCCCGGCAGCTCCGCGCCCATGTCAGTTGAGTGGCACGGGTGTATTTTTCCGAACAAGATTCTAGAATCAAGCTTTCCCACGACGAGAGTTCACCATGGCGGGCAGCCTGATCGAACGCACCCTGGGGGTGCTGGAAGCCCTCTCCGAAGACGCCAACGGCCTGCCTCTGCTGGTCGTCGCCGAGCGCCTGGGCATTCCCAAGAGCGCGGCACACCGCATCTGCAATGAGCTGATTCGCCTGGGCCATGTGCGCCAGGACCCGGCCAGCCAGCGCTACCAGTTGACCACGCGCCTGGTGGCCCTGGGCTTCCGCTACCTCTCCAGCACCGGCGCCAGCGACATCGTCCAGCCGATTCTCGATCGCCTGGCCGAAGAGAGCGGCGAGCTGGTGCGCCTCTCGGTGATCGAGGGCAACCGACTGACCTGGATCGCCAAGGCCCAGGGGGCGCGCAGCGGCCTGCGCTACGACCCCGACATGGGCAAGGAGGCGCCGCTGTTCTGCACCGCCAGCGGCCACGCCTGGCTGGCCGCGCTGAGCGACGAGGAGGCCCTGTCCCTGGTAGACGCCCAGGGCATGGAGACCGACCACCCACTCGGCCCCAATGCCCCGCGCAGCAAGGAATCACTTCTCGAACACCTGCGCCAGGCCCGCGAACGCGGCTACAGCTGGACCCACGACAGCATGGGCCCGGGCACCGCCGCCATGGCGGCCCTGGTGCGCCACCCCCTGGATGGCCATCCCCAGGGGGTGCTGAGCATCGCTGGCCCCAGCGTGCGCCTCGACGCCGAGCGGGTGAAGGCATTGGGCCCGGCGCTGGTGACCGCCGCCGAGGAGCTCTCCCAGGCCACGCCCACCTCACAGCTCTTCACCTGACCCGTCACACTCGCTGAACGCGGCCGGGCCGGGGCACAGTCTCGGTCCGGCGTGGCGCTCATGGCACGGAGGCCCGCATGCTCGAGATACTCGCCATCACCACGCCGATCTTCCTGCTGATCGGGGCCGGCTACCTGGCCATGGGCACCCGGCTGGTGAATCGGGAACAGATGCAGGGTGTGGCCACCTTCGTGCTCTACTTCGCCCTGCCGGCCCTGGTGATCCGGGCCCTGACCCAGAACCCCCTCGACGAGGTCCTCCAGCCCCACTACCTGCTGGCCTATGGGCTGGGCTCGGTGGCGGTGTTCGCCTTCGCCCTGTTGCTGACCCTGGGCTTGCAAGGGAAATCACTCAGCGAGGGCGCCATGCACGCCCTGGGCATGGCCGCCTCGAACAGTGGCTTCATCGGCTATCCCGTGGCCGCCATGGTGCTCGGCGCCTCGCCGGCGGCGGTCCTGCTGGCCCTCAACATGGTGATCGAGAACCTGTTGATCATCCCGGCGGCACTGATCCTCGCCGAAGCAGGCCGCCAGAGCGGCACCGGTATCGTCACGGTGGCCCGCAAGACCTTCGTGCGCCTGGTGCGCAACCCCATCCTGATCGGCCTGGCACTGGGCCTGCTGCTGGCGGTGACCGAGACCACCCTGCCGCGCCCCCTGGCCGAGGTCGTCGACATGCTGGCCAATGCCGCCGGCCCAGCCGCGCTGTTCGTGATCGGCGGTACCCTGTTCGGCCTCCAGGTGCGCGGCATGGTGAACGACGTCGGCCAGATCGTCATCGGCAAGCTGGTTCTGCATCCCCTGGCGGTGCTTGGCCTCTTCCTGCTGATGCCGCCAATGGACCCAATGTGGCTATCCGGTGCTCTGCTGTTCGCCTGCGCCCCCATGATCAGCATCTATCCACTGCTCGGCCAGCGCTACGGCATGGCCGGGGTCAGCGCCGCCGCCTTGATGGCCGGCACATTAACGGCTTTTTTTACCCTGAGCCTGAGCATCTGGCTGATGAAGGGCTATGGTCTGCTGCCGACCAGCTAGCTCGCCGATGTAGGGCCATGACCGCGGATCTCTCGGGCGCGCCCCCTCAGCGACGTGCCGAGATATCCGTCTGGCCATTGCAAAAACTGGAATGATGTTCTAGATTGTTTTGGAACACGGTTCCAGTGAGGGTCCGGCATGGCCGACACGCAGCACGACTACGACCTGGTGGTGGTGGGCTCCGGTGCCGCCGGCCTCTCCGCCGCCGTCACCGCCGCCTACCAGGGCCTCGAGGTGGCGATGGTGGAGAAGGCCGACACCCTGGGCGGCGCCACCGCCTGGTCCGGCGGCTGGATGTGGGCCCCGCTCAACCCGCTCGCCAAGGCGGCCGGCATCGACGAGGCCCCGGAGACGGTGCGTACCTACCTGCGTCACGAGCTGGGCGAGCGGTACGACGCGGCGAAGATCGACGCCTTCCTCGACGCCGCGCCGCGGATGGTCGCCTTCTTCCACGACAAGACCGCCCTGCAGTTCGCCGACGGCAACGCCATCGCCGATATCCACGGCGACACCCCCGGGGCCGGCACCGGCGGTCGCTCGGTGATCGCCGCGCCCTTCGACGCCCGTGAGCTGGATCGCCACACCCTGAAGAAGCTGCGCACGACCATGCCCGAGACCGCCTTCCTGGGCATGCCGATCCAGGCCGGGCCGGACCTGATGGCCTTCCTGACCGTCACCCGTTCCTTCACGTCTTTCCTCCATGTGATGAAACGCGTCACCCGGCACCTCTATGACCTGGCCCGTTACGGCCGTGCCATGCAGCTGGTCAACGGCGTGGCCCTGACCGGCCGGCTGGCCAAGTCCGCCGACGAGCTGAGCGTCGAGACCTGGGTCTCCTCACCGGCCAGACGCCTGATCCAGGGAGACGAGCGGGTCTCCGGCGTGGTGGTGGAAACCCGGGACGGCGAGGTGACCCTCAACGCGCGGCGCGGCGTGGTGCTGGCCGCCGGCGGCTTCCCCTGGGACATCGAACGCCGCCGGGAGCTCTTCCCGCGCACCCCCACCGGCCAGGAGCACTGGCCGCTGCCGCCGCCCTCGGCCAGCGGCGACGGCCTGCGCCTCGGCGAGTCGGCGGGCGGCGTGGTGGACACCAGCCTCCACTCGCCGGTGGCCTGGGCGCCGGTGTCGCTGGTGCCCTACCGGGACGGCCGGGTTGGCCACTTCCCGCATATCATCGACCGCGCCAAGCCCGGCCTCATCGGCGTGCTGAAGAGTGGCAGGCGCTTCGTCAACGAGGCCGGCGGCTACTACGACTACGTGGACGCCATGGTCAAGGCGGTACCGGAGGGCGAGGAGGTCTGCTCCTGGCTGGTCTGCACTCACCGCTTCCAACGCCGCTACGGCCTCGGTATCACCCGCCCGGCGCCGGTGCCCTTCAAGCACTGGATCCGTAAGGGCTATCTCAAGCGCGGCAGGACGCTCGCCGAGCTGGCGCGAGCGTGCGGTATCGATGCGGACGGCCTCGCGGCCGCCGTGGCCGACTACAACCGCCACGCAGCCCAGGGCGAGGATCCCGAGTTCGGCCGCGGCGCCACTCCCTACAACCGCAAGAACGGCGACCCGGCCCATGGCCCCAACCCCTGTGTGGCCCCCCTGGACCAGGGCCCCTTCTACGCGGTGAAGGTGGTCCCCGGCTGCTTCGGCACCTTCGCCGGCCTCAAGACCAACGCCCACGCCCAGGTGCTCGATGCCCGGGACCGGCCCATCGCCGGCCTCTACGCCGCCGGCACCGACATGGCCAGCATCATGGGCGGCTACTACCCGGCCGGCGGCATCAACCTCGGCCCGGCCATGACCTTCGGCCATATCGCCGGCCTGCACGCCGCCGGCCAGCGCGATACCGGCTCACCCGAGACAACCAGCGAGAACGCCAATGCATGACCGCACCTTCTCCCTGGCCGCTCTGACCGTACTCGAGCTGTCGCCCCCCGAGCTGGTCGAGGTGGCGGCCCGTGCCGGCTATGACGGTGTCGGCCTGCGCGTGATTCCCGCCACGCCGGAGGAAAATCACTTCCCCCTGGCAACCGACCGCGGCCTGCTCGCACGCACCCGACGGCGACTCGCGGACACCGGCCTGCGTGTCCTGGATATCGAGATCCTCAGGCTCAAGCCCGAGACCGAGGTGGCCAGGGACTTCCAGCGGGTACTCGAGGTGGGGGCCGAGCTGGGTGCCAGTGAGGTGCTGGTGGCCGGCAACGACGACGACGAAGCGCGCACCGTCGACAATTTCGCCGCCCTGTGCGAGCTGGCCAGGCCACTCGGCCTGCATCCTCACCTGGAGTTCATGCCCTGGACCGGAGTCAAGAACCTGTCCCAGGCGCACCGCATCGTCTCCGCCGCCCGCGTGGCCGGTCATGATAACGCCTGCCTGCTGGTGGATGCCTTCCACTTCAACCGCTCGGGGAGCCACCTGGAGGACCTGGCCAGGGTGCCGCGGGAGTGGATGCGCTACGCGCAGCTATGCGATGTAGCCGGCCCGATCCCCGATACCATGGCGGAGATCCTTCGCGAGGCGCGTCAGGAGCGCTGCTTCCCTGGCGACGGCGACACCGACCTGCCGGCCCTGCTGGCGGTCCTGCCCGGTGATGTCCCGTTGAGCCTGGAGGTCCCCACCGAAGGGCTGCGTCGGCAGGGCGTCAGTGCCCTGCAGCGAGCCCGCCAGGCCCTCGCGAAGGCACGGCGGGTACTGGGAGCCGACCACACCCCTTAACAGAAAGATAATTAGCCTGCTAGTATCAATCCCACTCTCCACCGTTCGGGAACTCCATGGCCACGTCCCCGCCGCTGGCACCCGCTATGCCCGCCGATCGCCCCCTGCTCGGCATCGCCTTCATGCTGGCTGCCGGTTTGCTGTTCACCCTGCTCGATACCGGGGTCAAGTGGCTCACCCAGAGCTACTCGCCCGTACAGGTGGTCTGGGCCCGCTATGCCGGTCACATGCTGGTACTGGGCGCCTACCTGCTGATGCTCGGCTGGCCCCGCTGTCGGGCGGTCATGGCCTCCGTCGAGTCGCTTCCCGGGCAGTTCGTGCGCGGCCTGCTGCTGCTCGCCGCCAGCACCTTCGCCTTCCTGGCCTTCCGCGAACTCCCCCTGCTCCAGGTCTATGTGATCAACTTCAGCGCCCCGCTGCTGGTGACCCTGCTGGCCATCCCGCTGCTCAAGGAGAAGGTGACCCCGGCCCGTGGCGCGGCGGTCGCTGTCGGCTTCATCGGCGTGGTGATCGCCGTCGGCCCCGTGGACTGGCGCGCCCAGCCGGCGGCGCTGCTGCCGTTCGGCATGGCCTTCTGCTTCGCGCTCTACCAGCTCGCCACGCGCCGCTTCGGACGCAACGACCACCCGCTGGCGTCGCTGTTCCATGCCGGCCTGGTCGGCGCCCTGGTCAGCTCCCTGGCCGTGCCCTTCTTCTGGTCGCCCATCGCCCTCGGCGACATCCCCCTGTTCCTGGTGGTCGGCACCCTGGGCGCCGTCAGCCAGCTCGGCCTGATCCTGGCCATGCGCTGCGCCCCGGCCTCGCTGGTCTCGCCCTTCCTCTACCTGCAGATCGTCTGGGCCACCCTGTCGGGCCACCTCGTCTTCGGCGACGTGCCGCTGCTCGAGACCTACCTCGGCGCCGTGCTGATCATCGGCGCAGGACTCTTCCTCGCCACCCGACGCGGCTAACGACGGTTCCAGCCCGCCTCGTCAATCGCGCTCGAGGTGAGCCACCCAGGAGTCGACCCCCGGCAGCCCCGGGCTGCCGGCCTGGAAGTCCGGCCCCATGTCGGGCAGCTCGTGGGCGATGCCCTTGTGGCAGTCGATGCAGGTCGCCTCGCCGCTGGCCAGGCTGGTGGAATGGGCCCTGGAGGCCCGCGAGCTCTGCTGGGTGAAGTCCATGTGCTCGAACTCGTGACAGTTGCGGCACTCCAGGGAGTCGTTGGCCTTGAGCCGCGCCCACTCCCGCTCGGCCAGCACGCGGCGCTTGGCCTCGAACTGCTCCTCGGTGCGGATCGAGCCGAAGACCCAGCCCCACACCTCCTTGGAGGCCTCCATCTTGCGCGCCATCTTGTGGGTCCAGTCGTGGGGCACGTGGCAGTCGGCGCACTGGGCCCGCACCCCGGAGCGGTTGCTGTAGTGGATGGTGTCCTGCATCTCCTGCAGCGGGTTGCGCTCCATCTCGTGACAGGAGACGCAGAACTGCTGGGTGTTGGTGGCCTCCAGCGCGGTGTTGAAGCCGCCCCAGAACAGCACCCCGGCGATGAAGCCGCCCAGGGTCAGAAACCCCAGGCTGAAGTGCAGGCTGGGGCGGGTCAGGAGCCTCCAGTAGCGCCAGAGCCAACGTCTCATTGCCCACCTCCCTCACGCTCCAGCGCCTCGGTGAGCACCTCGTCCACCGTGCGGAAGGTGTTGCCCACGATCGGTGAGGCGTCGGTCTGGGGCACATGGCACTGGGTGCAGAAGTAGCGATCCGGCGAGACCGCCGCCAGCACCTGCTTGTCGCGGTCCATGAAGTGGGTGATGCTGACCATGGGCGCCCCGGCGTCCACGGCGTTCTCGCGACTGTGGCAGGTCAGGCAGCGGTTGCTGCGCAGGTCCACCTGGTAGTCGCGGATGTTGTGCGGAATCACCGGCGGCTGCTCGGGGTAGTTGAGCACCTCGCGCCCGGATTCCCGGGACTGCCCGGCCATGGGCGGCGCCGGCAGGCTCTGGCCGACGGTGCCCCCCGGGCGCAGGCCGTCCGGCGCCGAGGCATCGCGCCCCTCGTCGGCCACCCCCATGCCGAGCATGGCCAGGGCGACCATCGCGCTTGCGATTGCGAGCCATTTCATCGTCACTCTCCTTGCCGGGTGCCGTCAGGCGAGGCTGACCAGTTCGAGGCGGACCGCGCACTTCTTGAAGTCCGTCTGCTTGGAGATGGGATCGGTGGCATCCAGCACCAGGTTGTTGATCAGCCGGTTGGCGTCGAAGAAGGGCACGTAGACCAACCCCCGAGGCGGCCTGACACGCCCCCGCGTCTCGGCACGCAGGCGCACCTCGCCGCGCCGGCTCACCACCCGCACCTCGCTGCCACGCCGGATTCCCTGCTCCCGAGCGTCCTCGGGGTGAAGGTAGAGCAGTGCCTCGGGCACCGCCCGGTGCAGCTCCGGCACCCGACGCGTCATGGAGCCGGTGTGCCAGTGCTCCAGCACCCGCCCGGTGCAGAGCCAGAACGGATAGTCGTCATCGGGCCGCTCGGGGGCGGGCTCGTCCGGCACGGCGAAGATCAGGGCCCGATCGTCGGGCTTGGCATAGAACTGCACCCCGGTGCCGGGCTGGACATAGGGATCGAACCCCTCGCGGTAGCGCCACAGGGTCTCCTCGCCGTTGACCACCGGCCAGCGCTTGCCGCGCACCCGGTGGTAGACATCGAAATCATCCAGGTCCTTGCCCTTGCCGCGGCCGAAGCGGGCGTACTCCTCGAACAGCCCCTTCTGGATATAGAAACCGAAGTCCTCCGCCTCCCGGTTGGCATAGCCCTCCTCCATGTCGGCGAGCGGGAAGCGGTCCACCTGACCGTTGGCGTAGAGCAGCTCGAACAGGGTCTTGTCGCGATACTCCGGGGCTCGCTCCAGCAGCGCCTCGGGCCACACCTCATCGACGCGGATGCGCTTGGAGAACTCCACCAGTTGCCAGAGGTCGGAGCGCGCCTCGCCGGGGGCCTCGACCAGTTGATGGAAGAACTGGGTGCGGCGCTCGGAGTTGCCGAAGGCCCCCTCCTTCTCCACCCAGCCCGCCGCCGGCAGGATGAGGTCGGCGGACTGGGCCGATACCGTGGGATAGATGTCCGAGACGATCACGAAGGCCTCGGGGTTACGCCAGCCCGGCAGAGTCTCCTGCTGGGTGTTGGGGCCCGCCTGCATGTTGTTGCAGACCTGGGTCCAGTAGACCTTGATGTCGCCATCCTTGAGCCGCCGGCTCTGCTCGACCGCATGGAAGCCGACCTTCTCGGGAATGGTGCCTTCGGGCAGCTTCCAGACCTCCTCGGCGAAGCGGCGATGCTCGGGATTGGTGACCACCCGGTCGGCGGGCAAGCGGTGGGAGAAGGTGCCCACCTCACGGGCGGTGCCGCAGGCCGAGGGCTGGCCAGTCAGCGAGAAGGGGCTGTTGCCGGGCTCGGAGATCTTGCCGGTGAGCAGGTGCAGATTGTAGATCAGGTTGTTCACCCAGACCCCGCGGGTGTGCTGGTTGACCCCCATGGTCCAGAAACTCATCACCTTGACGTCGGGATCAGCGTAGAGCTCGGCGAGCTGCTCCAGCCGGCTCTCCGAGACCCCGGACTCCCGGGCGGCGCGCGCCAGGGTGAAGTCGGCGACGTGCTCGGCGAACTCGTCGAAGCTCATCTCCGTCCAGCGGTTGGGATCACCGGCATTGGCGGCCGCCTGCTGCCGCGGATCCTCGTCGCGCAGGCCGTAGCCGATATCGTCCACGGCGCGCACGCAGTTGGTGTGGCGGTCGACGAAGTCCCGGTCGACCCGGCCGGACTGGATGATGTGGTTGGCGATGTAGTTGAGGATCACCACGTCGGCGTTGGGATGCATCACCATGGGGATGTCGGCCAGGTCGAAGCTGCGGTGCTCATAGGTGGAGAGCACCGCCACCCGGGTGTCCGGACGGGAGAGCCGCCGGTCGGTGACCCGCGTCCAGAGCACCGGGTGCATCTCGGCCATGTTGGAGCCCCACAGCACGAAGGCGTTGGCATGCTCGATGTCGTCATAGACACCCATGGGCTCGTCGGAGCCGAAGGCGCGCATGAAGGCGAACACCGCCGAGGCCATGCAGTGGCGGGCATTGGGGTCGATGTTGTTGGAGCGCAGGCCGGCCTTGAACAGCTTGCTCGCCGCATAGCCCTCCCAGATGGTCCACTGGCCCGAGCCGAACATCGCCACGCTCTCCGGGCCATGCTCGCGAATGGCGGCCTTGAACTTGTCGGCCATCAGGTCCAGCGCCTCGTCCCAGGAAACCGGCTCGAAGTCACCGTCCTTGTCGTAGACGCCGTTGCGCTTGCGCAGCAGCGGCTGGCGCAGGCGATCCTCGCCGTAGAGGATCTTCGACAGGAAGTAGCCCTTGACGCAGTTCAGCCCGCGGTTGACCTCGGCCTGATTGTCGCCGTGGGTGGCGACGATGCGGCCGTCATAGGTGCCGACCATCACGCTGCACCCCACCCCGCAGAAGCGGCACGGCGCCTTGTTCCAGGCGATCCGGGTCAGCTCGGCGTTGGTGATCAGGTTGCTCGCGCCGGCGGGTACGGTCATGCCGGCGGTGGCCGCGGCAACGGCGAGGGCATTGGCCTTGGCGAACTCACGACGCGTCAGTTTCATGACATGGTCTCCTGGGAATCGTCGGCGGTCTGCGGGTCGAGCAGTTGGTGATAGACCAGCGCCGCCCCGAGCACGCCGGGGCGCTGCTGTACCGCATCGATCAGGGCGAGGATGCGCCCCTCCTCGCGGCTCTCCATCACCACCACCAGCTTGCCGGCAGGATCCTCGCCGCCGAGCTCGGCATCGGGCTGGCGGGACAGCCAGCCGGCCACCGCGGCCAGCCTGTCCGGGCGCACATGCACCAGGAAGCTGGCGATATGCAAATGCTCACTGGACATGGCGCACCTCCGGCGAGGACATGACGATGGCATCAGTGGGGCACAGCGCCTGGCAGGCTCCGCAGCCGGTGCAGGCGTCGCTGTCGATTCGTGGCCGCGGGGGGCGGCCGAGCTCGGGGAGAAAGCGGATGGCACGCCACTCGCAGGCATCCTGGCAGCTCTGGCAGTGGATGTTCGCGAGGGCCAGGCAGTGCGACTGGAGCTCGGCCCGCCAGGGGAAGGGCGGGCGCGCGGTATCGAAGACGGACGCCTCGCAGGCCTCGATGCAGGCGCCACACAGGGAGCAACCCTCATGCTCGAAGCGAATCTCCGGGTAGCCGCCGCCACCGCGATACAGCACGCTTTCCGGGCAGGCGTCGATGCAGGCAGCGCAGCCCGTGCAGCGCGCGAGAAAGTCGTCGCCGGTCCAGGGCGGGCGGCGCACGGGGCCGCGTCCGCTCAGCGAACGGAAGAACTGGCGACGGGTGCTGTCATTGCCGCGATGGTTGTTATTGTCCGGCTTGTGCATGCCATGGCCCCCGGTTCAGGCCGGCGGCCCGGGCGGTCCGACGAAGAGCTGGTACATCCAGACGGCGAAACCGTAGCCCCCGACCACGGCGATCGCCAGGATCGGAAACAACAGGATGGCGATGAACAGGAACAGCCTGAGCTCCTGTCTCCTGCGCACCTCCGGTGCGGCGGTATCCGGCTCCTCCATGGCGACTCCCCCTCACGATGGCGGCTATTGCCTCCCGTTGTCCTTCAGGGTAGCCAACATTAGCGGTTTGTCAGCTCACGACGAGCGCACACGCAACGGGCCCACCGATCGCTCGGTGGGCCCGGAAGGAGCAGCAGGCAGAGGTCGCTCAGGCCGGCTGCGCGGCCGCGATCACCGCGTCCAGCGCCGCCTGGTAACCCCGGGTGCCGAGCCCGGCGATCACGCCGTCGGCGCGCAGCGAGACATAGGAGTGATGGCGGAAACTCTCGCGCTGGTGCACGTTGGAGATGTGCACCTCGAAGACCTTGCCCTCGAAGGCATTGAGCGCATCGAGAATCGCCACCGAGGTGTGGGTGTAGGCCGCCGGGTTGATGATGATCGCCCGGGTGCCGTCGAGGCGCGCGGCGTGGATGGCGTCGATCAGTTCGCCCTCGTGGTTGCTCTGGAAGCTCTTCAGCTCCCAGTCAGCGAGCACCGCCTTCTCGCGCAGAGCGTTGTTCACATCGTCCAGGGTCTCGTGGCCGTAGATCTCCGGTTGGCGGGTCCCCAGCAGGTTGAGGTTGGGGCCGTGCAGGACCAGTATCTTGCCCTGGCTCATGAGTCGGTCTCCTTCAGCAGTTCGCGGCGGTAGTGGGCGAAGAGGGTGGCGGCCTGCTCGTCGGCGGCGGCGCGCTTGGCCTCATCCTCGCAGAACAGCTTGAAGGCGTCGACGCCCTGGAAGACGAACAGGCTGACGCCGCTCATCACCGCCGCGCCGGCGGCCTTGGCCGCGGCGACGAACTCGGTGACCGCCGGCACGTAGACCGCATCGAAAATCCAGTGGTGGGCCGCCACCAGCTCCTTGGGCAGCGGCCAGCCGGGGCTCTTCTCGTGGCCGATCGGAGTGCAGTTGACCAGGCCATCGCAACGCGGCACCGTCTCGGCGAGCCGCTCGGGCGTGATGGTGGAGGCCATGAAGCCCTGGGCTTGGAGTTCGCCGGCCAGCTGGTGCGACTTGGCCGGATCGAGGTCCATCAGGATCACCTCCGTGGCGCCGAGCTTGCCGAGGCCGAAGGCCACCGCCTTGCCCACCCCACCAGTGCCGATCAGGAGCACCCGGCCCGGCTCGCGTTCGCCGAGGGTCGCCCGGAAGCCGCTCATGAAGCCGGTGAAGTCGGTGTTCTCGGCGATGATCTCGCCGCCCTCGAACACCAGGGTATTGGCCGCGCCGACCATCCGCGCCCCCTCGCTGGGTCGAGTCGCGAGCCTCACCGCCTCCTCCTTCCAGGGATAGGTGACATTGACGCCACGATAGCCCGCGTCGATCACCTTCTTCACCTGGCTCGCGAGCGACACGATGGGCTGTTCGTTGGCGTCGAAGAGGTCATAGGTGGTGGGGATGCCGGTCAGCTGGCCGAGCCGCACGTGCAGGTCCGGGGAGCTGGAGTTCATGATGGCCTTGCCGATAAGACCGAGCTGCATGGTTATCTCCTGATTCAAGGGCTAGCGCTGGGCGGCCTGGGCGGCGAGACGGATACCGGCGTTGGCCGCACCGAACTGCTGGTAGCCACCACGGCGTTCGACGATCTCGAAGAAGAAGCGGCCCGAGAAGGTCTCGGTGTAGGCGTGGAAGAATTCACCCTCGTCGTTGCGATCGTAGAGGATGTTGCGCGTCCGCATCGCCTCCAGCAGGGACTCGTCGAGGCCATAGCGGGCCTCCAGGTCGTCGTAGTAGTTGCGGGGAATCCGCAGCAATGGCAGGCCCCGGGCCTGCAGCTCGTCCACGGTGGCGAAGATATCGCGGCTCTCGAAGGCGAGCTGCTGCACGCCGCCACGGAACTCGCTGAGGAAGCGCCCCGGCTGGGTCTCCTGGGCCTGGGAGACGGTCAGCGGCAGGCGGATACTGCGATCGGGGCTGTTGACCGCCTGGCTGATCATCATGCCGCGGGGGTCGACGATCTCGTGCTCGGCCTCGGCCTCGAAGCCGAACACGGTGCGGTAGAAGAGCTGCCAGCCGAGCAACTGGGTGGCCGGCAGCACGTAGGAGAGGTGATCGACCCGGGTCAGGCCGGCCTCGTTGCGGCTCTCCTGGTCGAAGAGCTCGAAGTCGGTGCGCCACTGCAGATCCGCGGCGGCCTCGTCGTCCACCAGGTAGATCAGGCTGCCCTCGATGCCGCGCAGCGCCGGGATCTCCATCTCGCCCTCGCCCACCTGGCCGCGGAAGGTCCGGGCCTTGAAGGCACGGGCGCGATCCTGCGCCCGCTCCACGTCGTCGACGCGGAAGCCCACGGCGCACACCGAGGTGCCGTGCAGCAGGCGGAAGGTGTGGGCGAAGCTGTCGGTCTCGAAGTTGAGCACCAGGTGGATCTCGCCCTGCTTCCACAGCTCCACGTCCTTGGAGCGATGGCGCCCCACGTGGCGAAAGCCCAGGGCGTCGATGAACTCGCCCAGGGGCGCGGCGCTCTCCTCGTCGAGGGTGAATTCGATGAAATGGATGCCGTTGTAGCGGGGTGCCGGGGGAATATGGCTGGCCCAGGGCCCGTCCTCGATCAGGTTCTCGAGCAGGATCAGCGAACGCAGGCCGTCCAGCGCGGTGACCTCGGTGGGGGCGGCGCGGAAGGCATCGCTGAAGATCTCCAGCGACAGCGGACCGTCATAGCCGGACTTCGCCAGCGCCGCCATGAACGCCTCGAGCGGCAGGCGCCCCTGCCCCGGGAAGCAGCGGAAATGGCGGCTCCACTGCAGGATGTCCATGTCCAGCAGCGGGGCATCGGCGACCTGGACGAAGAAGATCTTCTCCCTGGGAATCTTGCCGATGGCGGAAAGGTCGTGGCGCCGCGAGAGGATATGAAAGCTGTCGAGCACCACGCCCAGGCTGGGGTGATCGGCGCGCCGCACCACCTCCCAGGCATCGCGATAATCGGAGATGTGCCGCCCCCAGGCCAGTGCCTCGAAGCCGACGCGAATGCCCCGCCTGGCGGCACGCTCGGCCAGTTCCCGCAGGTCCGCCGCGGCCAGATCCATGTCGTCGACGGCCTGGGGCGAGACGTTGCTGCACACCAGCAGGAAATCGGTGCCGAGCTGTGCCATGAGATCGAACTTGCGCTCGGCACGTTGCAGGTTACGGCTGCGCTGGGGCTCGGGCATGGCCTCGAAGTCGCGGAACGGTTGGAAGGCGACGACCTTCAGCTGCAACCGTTCGCACAGCTCACGCACCTCCTCCGGGGAGCCGTCGAAGGAGAGCAGGTCATTCTCGAAGATCTCCACGCCATCGAAGCCGGCACGGGCGATGGCTTCCAGCTTGGTCCTGAGGTCGCCGCTCAGGCAGACCGTCGCAATGGCACGCATCCTCATTCTCCCAAGGTACCGCGGGACCGGTCAGCCAACCTGGCCGACCCGGGTCTCCTCTTGTGACGTGGCGACCGGCATCCGGACCTGGGCCACATTATCTAGAACTCGGTTTCGATGTTCGCATAGCGACCGCTAGTTCGCAAGATGCACGATGACGGCCATCACGGTCACTGACGACTACTATAGAAGGACACGCTGGTCCTGCCCCGCCCGGAAGGCCGCCGCGCCCGCCGGTACCCGGTCTCGCCCCTTCCAGGCCTTCAACCTTCGTCGTAGATGGCCACATCCCCATTGACACTACTGGAAGGGAGTTCTAGTGTTCGCTACTAGCACTTACGTTCGACAAGCGAACATCGTTTGCCCAACAGCCCCTCCACCAGAGAGGGGCCGCTGCCCGACCCGGGCAGCGATCACAACAAACACACCCCGGAGGATCCAGTATGTTCAAACCGCTTCTCACCAGTCTCGCCGTGGCCATCGGCTCACTGGCTATCGCCGGTAGCGCTGTCGCCGACTATCCGGAGCGCAACATCCAGGGCACCATCCAGTGGGGGGCCGGCGGCGCCACCGACAACGTCGCCCGCAGCCTGACCCCCCATGTCGAGGAGATCCTCGACACCACCATCGTGCTGACCAACCGCCCCGGCGGCACCGGCGTGATCGGCATGAACCACGTGATGCGCCAGCGTGCCGACGGCTACAACCTGCTCTACGGTGCCGAGAACCCGCAGCTCTACCCGCTGATGGGCCTGGCCGACTTCACCTATGACGACATGCATGCCGTCAACATCATCGGCCAGGGCCTGGTGGTGATCGCCGCCCATCCGAACAGCCCCTTCGACACCTTCGCCGAACTGATGGAGTACGCCAGGGAGAATCCGGGCGAGCTGCGCATGGGCGGCACCGGCGCCGGCGGCCTGCCCAGCACCGTGCATGCCATGATCAATGCCGTGGACGAGCTCGAGGTGCGCGACGTGACCTTCGGTGGCGATGGCCCCGGCGTGACGGCGCTGCTCGGCGAGCACATCGACTTCATGCCGCTGAGCCTCTCGGCCGTCGCCGAGCAGATCCGTGGCGGCCGTCTCAAGGGCCTGGCCGTGCTGACCGACGCGGAACTCGAGTCACTGCCGGGGGTGCCGCCCATCACCGAGGCACTCCCGGATATCGAGGCCTTCCTGCCGTGGGGCCCGTTCTGGGGGGTCTTCGTCCATCAGGACACTCCGGACGACATCAAGGCCACCCTGGAAGACGCCTATGAACAGGCCGTGGCCAGCGACGAGTTCCAGGAATTCCTCGAGAACTTCGGCGGCCAGCCGCTCAACCTGAACGGCGAGGAAGCCCAGGCGTACCTGGACAACTGGCAGTCCATCACCGCCTGGTCCATGCACGAAGCCGAAGCAGAAACGGTCAAGGTGTCGCCGGAAGAGCTCGGTATTCCGCGCCCCTGATCGCCGTCAATATCCACCCGTAACAAGGGGAGAGGGGCACTGCTGCCTCTCGCCCCTTGGAGTCTGGTCATGAGCAAGAAAATCGAGAGAGTCCAGGCCGGCGAGAAGGCCTTCGACTGGCTGCTGATGCTGTTCAGCATCGGCGTGCTGATCGAGGCCTTCCGGATCGATGGCGAACTGCGGCTCAATGCGGCCGGTTCCTTCCCGGTCGGGCTGGCCATGGTGATGCTGGCCTCTTCCGTGGCCATCCTCGTCAGCCACCGCCGCAAGCGGCGCGACCCGCGCATCCGCAGCGCCCGACACGAGGCCGAGGTGTTCCTGCACGAACACTTCCAGCCGCATATCGTGATCTTCTCGGTCGTCGCCGTGCTCTACCTGGCCGCCATCGTCTGGGCGAGCTTCTACGTCAGCACCTTCGTCTTCCTCGCGGCACTGTTCATCTACTTCCGCCAGGGCAAGATCATCAGCTCGCTGATCATCACCTCCGCGGCCATTGCCGTGATCTATGGGCTGTTCACCCTGGTCTTCCGCGTCTACCTCCCCTGATCCTCGAGGCTCCCGATGAGTGATACGTTTTCCTTTCTGCTCATGGCCTGGCTGGACCCGGGCCTGCTGAGCCTGACCGCCCTGGGCGTACTGGCCGGCATCTATATCGGCGCCATCCCCGGTCTCTCCGTGACCATGGCGGTGTCGATCCTGATCTCCTTCACCTTCTCCTGGGACATCAACAATGCCCTGGCGCTGATGGTGGGCATCTACGTCGGCGGCGTCTACGGTGGCTCGCGCACGGCCATCCTGCTCAACATTCCCGGGGCGCCCTCGGCGGTGGTCACCGCCTTCGACGGCTATCCCCTTGCCCAGCGCGGCGAGGCCGGTCGCGCCATCGGCCTGAGCACCGTGATGTCGGTGATCGGTGGCTTCATCGGTGTGGCCGTGCTGGCCGGCACCGCCCCCTATCTCTCCGATCTGGCCTTGCAGTTCGCCCCCCGCGATTATTTCCTGATCGCCATCATGGGCCTGCTGCTGGTCAGCACGCTCTCCGGCAAGTCGTTGGCGCGGGGCATCTTCTCCGTGGCGCTGGGGTCCACCATCGGCCTGGTAGGCATGGACATGGTCACCGCCCAGCCGCGCCTGACCCTGGGCAGCATGGAGCTGCTCGGCGGCATCCACTATGTAGTGGTGATGATCGGCCTGTTCGGCGTGGCCGAGGCCTTCTATCAGCTGCACAACATGGCCAAGGTGCCGGTCAAGCAGAACGTCGACAAGATCATTCCGCCGCTGAACATGGTGCTGAAGTTCC
Organism: Halomonas sp. LMYGS-3; assembly: GCF_059509875.1. Taxonomy (NCBI): domain Bacteria; kingdom Pseudomonadati; phylum Pseudomonadota; class Gammaproteobacteria; order Oceanospirillales; family Halomonadaceae; genus Halomonas; species Halomonas sp. LMYGS-3. The sequence goes on from NZ_JCAKFQ010000006.1 coordinate 167,538, forward strand.
TGCCACTGTCGATCCGCACCTCCATCATCGGCGTCGTGGTCGGCGCCCTGCCCGGCACCGGCGGCGACATCGCCTCGCTGTTCGCCTATGATCACGCCAAGCGCACCGTCAAGCATCCCTCGAGCCCGTTCGGCGAGGGTGCCTACGAGGGGCTGGTGGCGCCGGAGACCGCCAACAACGCCGCCGTGGGTGGCGCCTACGTGCCCATGCTGACGCTGGGCATGCCGGGCGATGCCGTGACCGCGGTGATCATCGGCGCCCTGGTCATCCACGGCCTCAATCCAGGGCCGATGTTGATGATCGAGACCCCCCATATCTTCTGGTTCACTGTCGGTAACCTCGCGCTGGCCAACATCTTCCTGCTGATCTTCGGCATGACCGGCATCAAGGTCTTCTCCAAGGTGGTCGAAATCCCCAAGGCCATCCTGATTCCCCTGATCCTGGTGCTCTGCGTGGTCGGCACCTACTCGATCAACAGCAACATGATGGAGGTCTACTGGATGCTCGGCTTCGGCATCCTGGGCTACTGGCTCAAGGTGTACGGCTTCCAGATGGGACCAATCATCCTCGGCGTGATCCTCGGTCCGCTGCTCGACGAGACCTATCGCCAAGCGATGTCCTCGGTGGGCGACAGCAGTAGCGACTTCCTGCTGGCGCTGGTGGCCAATCCGCTGTCGCTCGTGCTGACCACGGTGATCGTCCTGGTGCTGCTCGGCAACACCCCGCTCAAGGGTTGGCTCACGGCCAGGTTCGCGCGAAACTGAATACCGAGCCGACAGGCAACGACGCGGCCCGGCGGGCCGCGTTCTCGTTTTCAGGCAGGATGTGGAGAATGCCCTTGAGTGCCCCCTGTGCCCGGTACGACCGGGCCCTGGTCTTCGACTTCGACGGGGTCATCCTCGATTCGGCCAGCCTCAAGCGCCAGGCCTTCGCCGACCTCTATGCCGACGAACCGGAGGAGAGCCGCCGCGCCGTGGTCGCCTACCTCAACCGCCGCGGCGGCCAGCCGCGGGAGGTCAAGTTCCGCCACATCGAGGGCCACATCCTCGGCCGCCAGGCCGGCGAGGCCCGCATCCAGGCGCTCTGCGCCCACTTCAAGGCGAGCGTGGAGCAGCGCCTGCTGGACGCCCCGGCGATTCCCGGCGCGCTCGAGTTCCTGGCACGCTGGCAGGGCCACCTGCCGCTCTACCTGCTCTCCGCCACCCCCGAGCCCGAGCTCCGGACGATCGTCGCGCGCCGCGGCCTGGCCGGCTATTTCCGCGAGGTGATCGGGGCGCCGCCGGACAAGGTCACCGCTCTGCGCAACCTGCTGGCCCGCCACCGGCATGCCGCCCGCGACGCGGTGATGATCGGCGACTCCTACAACGACTACCGGGCGGCCCGCTCCAATGCCACGCTCTTCGTCGGCGTGACCGCCGACCCGACCACCTCCCCCTTTCCCGATGACACGGTCACCACGGAGGACCTGCGCGGTCTGGAAGACGCGCTGGCGAGGCTCTGAGCCACCGTTCTGGATCACCTGCTTCGGGTACGTCATTGCCGACAAGGTCCGGTACGCCGGCAATCGCTCGATGGAAGCCTCCTCATCAAAACATCCAATCTGGCCAGAATGGCTGACATGCCAACTGTCACTTCCCCACGCCCATGCAGACAATGTGGTTCTGCAAGGCAGAGACAACCGATTCGTTGCCTGACTGTTCCCGCAGTAGCACAGCACGGGAGCACTGCCTTTCAGGTTCGATGCCTGACAAACAGAACCCGGAAACCACACGGCCTTCTTGCCGTTGACTCTTCCACAACAACACCAGGGGGTGACACCATGGACCAGACTCGTCTCGAGGGAAAGAACTGCCTGATCACCGGCGCCGCACGTGGCATGGGTGCCGCTGTCGCCGAGCATTATGCCGCGCAGGGTGCCAATGTCTGCGTGGCCGACCTGAACATCGAGGGCTGCGAGGAAGTGGCCAAGCGCATCAACGCAAGGGACGGCGGCAAGGCCATCGCGGTCAAGCTCAACGTCACGGAGCGTGAGCAGATGAAGGCGGCAATTCAGGCCACCGTCGAGGCCTTCGGCAGCCTCAATGTCATGGTCAACAACGCCGGCATCAACAAGCCGCTGATGTTCCTCGATATCACCGAGGAGAACTGGCACCAGATCATGGATGTGAATGCACTGGGGTGTCTGATCGGCATGCAGGAAGCCGCCAGGCAGATGATCGAGCAGGGCAAGGAGAACGGTCCCTACAAGATCCTCAATGTCGGCTCCATCCTGTCCCGTCAGGCCTTCGATGACGTGGTGCCCTACGCCTGCAGCAAGCACGCCGTCCTGGCCATGATCAACGGTGGCGCTAAGGCGCTGGTCGATCACAACATCACCGTCAACGGCTACGGCCCCGGTGTGGTGCGCACCGAGCTGTGGGAACAGCTCGACAAGGATCTGGTCAGCATCGGCAAGTTCGACAAGCAGGGCCAGTCCATGGATGAGCTCGCCGAGAAGATGATCCTGATGAAGCGCTACTCCTACCCGGAAGATGTGGTCGGCACGGCCTCCTTCCTGGCCAGCCCCGAGTCGGACTACATGACCGGCCAGCTGCTGATGATCGACGGCGGCATGATCATGCAGTGATGCCACCGGCAACTCGGCGGGTGGCTCAGTAGAACCCCCTGTCGCGCATCACCCGGTCGGCCCTGTCCTGCGCCAAGGACAGGGCCTTCTTGATGGAGCGCCGCCCGTCCAGCACCTCGAAGATCTCGTGTCCGGCGATGCTGATCAGGTCCGTGATACCCGGAACGGGAGGCCGCGGCCAGGCCTGCAGGATGTCCTGTCTCGCCATGTCATCCACGATCTCGATCAATGGCGACAATGCCGAGACCTCCGGGTCCTGGCTGACGCTGAAGCGTGGGGTCACCAGGGTACCGTTCAGGATATAGAGCTTGGACATGTTGGGCGAGGTCAGGTGGCGAAGGGCCGTCCAGGCGTCCTCGATCCGCTCCTCCGAGAGATTTGACGGAATGGCCAGCGCATAGCCCCCGATCGGGGTGATCGGACGGCCATGGTTGCCGATCGGATGCGGCAGGTAACCCGTCTTTCCCCAGGCCGGTGACTGGCGATCGAACTCGATGAGCGGCGCCAGCAGCGTATAGCAGTAGGCCATGCAGGATTCGCCGGCGGCATAGGACTGGGCACGCTCGTACCACGCCATGTTGAGGATATTGGGTGGCGAGTATTTCAGGATATCCAGCATATACTCGCAGGCCCGGAAGGCGGCATCCGACAGGAACATCGGCCGCAGCTCCTCCCCGGACGCCTGCTGGAAGTCATAGCCACCCTCACAGGGGCGCAGGTTGATGATCGGCTGGCCGAACTTGGCCATCAGGAAACTGAAGGTATGGCCCAGCGGCGTGCCGCGCGCGGCGTTCCAGGCGATGCCGTATTGCCCCCTGGCGGGGTCATGGAGTCGCCTGGCCACCTTGACCAGTTCCTCGGTCGTCGTCGGAGGCGCCAGCTGTGCTCGCTCGAGGATATCCTTCCGGTAACAGAGCAGTTCCGGTGTCGTCTGGACCGGAATGCCGTACTGGTTGCCCGCATAGCGGGAACTCTGGATGGCGACGGCATGGAAATCGGACAGGTCGTAAGCGTCCCGTTCTATCAGCGAATCGAGCGGCATCAGCATCCCCTTCGACGCCAGCTCCCCGAACCAGGGAAGGTCACAGGCCACGAGGTCATAACGCGACTTCGCCAGCCGGGCATTGTCGAGGATCTCCTCGAGCAGGCCGTCGATCGACCTGGCCTTGTTCCTGATCTCCAGGCCGAAGATCGATTCCAGTTGCCGCTTCAGGTTGTGCATCGCCATGAAGGTGGGGTCGGCATGGACCAGTGCACGCAGTCCCCCCTTCAGTTCGAGTCGCGCCGAGAGTACCGCCGGCGTCGAGATCACGCGGCCCGTCGAGGCCGCGCCGAGGAAGATGCGGCGACCGGAATCCGACGCCGGATCCACCCCGAACAGGGGCCCCAGGAGGCCCTTGATCCGGTGCGCATAGGCCTCCCACTCCTCGATCATCATGGGCGAGGGGTGCAGCGAGACGGTCTTGCCCGATTTCGTCCTGGGGCGTGTCAGGATCAGCCCGCGCTTGACAACGCTCTCGATCCCGCGCTTGGCGGTACCGTAGGAGAGCCCCGAGGCATCCGCGAGGGAGGTGGGCGTCGTCAATCGGCCGGCCAGGTGGTTGCGCATGAGGTGGAGCATCATGCGCATCTCCCGGTAGCCGTTGGCCATGGAGAGCGCGTGTTCGGTCTCGTCCTCGAACTTCTCGATGAAGTCGAGGAAGCGGGCGAACTCGGTATTGGAGAGCTTCGGCATCGGTCTCGGCGACAGCCTGTCATAGGGGCCCTCCGGATGGCTCTCGTCGGGGAGGTCGCTCATGTTCGCCTCGGGCAGGGACAAGGTGATGCACCAAGATAGCGCCGCCTCACGCCCGGCGGCAAACGCGACGCCAACGCGGCTATCCCCAGCCGTCGGCGATCAGCCGAACACCCAGCAGGATCAGCAAGCTCAGGATGATCCGGAAGAAGAGCTCGCCGCTCAGCCGCTTCTGTATGACCAGCCCCAGGCGCACCCCCAGCCAGGCCACCGGGATCAGCAGCAGCGCGATGGTGAGGTTCTCGACATTCAGCAGGCCGAGCATGCCGTAGGGCACCAGCTTGACCAGGTTGGTGGCGGCCAGGAAGACCACCGCGGTGGCGAGGAACTGCTCCCGGGTGAGCCGGCGCTGCAGCAGGTAGAAGTTGAGCGGCGGCCCCCCGGCATGGGCGATGAAGCTGGTAAAGCCGGCGATGCCGCCACTCAGTCCGCCGACCCAGGTGGGCAGGACCCGGCCGCGGAAGGGCTTGAGCAGTCCCCACAGGCCGAAGAGGATCGAGAACACCCCCAGCAGCACCTTCAGCAGGGCCTCATCGAAGCGGCCATAGGTCAGGTAGCCGACCGCCACCCCCAGCACCGCCGGGGGAAACATCAGCCACAGCAGCGAACCGACGTGGTGGCGCCACCAGGCCTTGAGGCTGAACAGATCCATCACGATCAGCAGCGGCAGCATGACGGCCACGGCGAAGGCCGGGCTGGCCTTCAGTGAGATCAGCGGCACCGCCACCACCCCGACGCCGCCGGCGAAGCCCGATTTCGAGATGCCGGTAATCAGCACGGCGGTGATCATCAACACGATGAACTGCCAGTCGTACACCATGCAGGCCCCTGCTCTTTGACCAGATACAAAAAGGGGCCGTGGCGATCACGGCCCAACCGGAGGATGGCATTGCCTCCCATGAGTGGAATGCCTCATGGGGCATCCGGGAGTCGCCCCCCGGGAGACGGGATCACAGGACTTCGCAAACTTCCTCGAACGTGAAGCGATCCTGGCGCGGGAAGAGTGCCGAGGCATCGCCGTACCCCAGATTGCAGAGGAAGTTGCTCTTTACCTGGCCATCGGGGAAGAACTCCTCATCCACCGCCGCATTGTTGAAGCCGGACATCGGCCCGGCATTCAGCCCTACCGCACGGGCGGCAAGAATGAAGTAGCCACCCTGGATGGAGCTGTTGCGGAAGGCCGTGGTATTGATGAAATCCGTCTTGCCCTCGAACAGCGACTTGGCATCCTTGTTGTGTGAAAACATTCGGGGAAGGTGCTGGTAGAATTCGGTGTCGTAGCCCAGTAAGGCCACCACGGGCGCCTTCATGGTCTTCTCCTGGTTACCGGGAAGCAGGGCCGGCTTGAGCCGCTCCTTGGCCGCCTCGCTCTTCAGGAACAGCACGCGAAGGGGCTGGCAGTTCATGGAGGTAGGACCGAAATGCAGCAGGTGATACAACTCGCGCAGCTTCGCCTCGCTGACATCCTGATCCTTCCACACGTTGTGGGTACGTGCCTCGGTGAACAGGCTCTCGACCGCAGTGTTGTCGATGACCGTCATGTCGCTTTCCTCTTGCTGGATGGTTTCGTCTTGCTGGATGGTTTCGTCTTGCTGAATGGTTTCGTCTTGCGATGCGTCTAGCGGCCCGCCTTCAGGCCGAAGTCGTATGTCAGATGGCGGAAGGGGACTTCCATCGACCGTCCATCCGGTGCCTGCCCCGGTGGCAGCAGCTCGTATTCCCTGACCAGAGAGTCCTTGACACCGAAGACGGCGTCGGAGTCGAGATAGGGGTCGTCCTCGGCGAAGACCTGGGTCACCAGGGTCTCGTAGCCCTCGGCCATCAGCATGAAGTGCACATGGGCGGGCCGATAAGGGTGCCGGCCGGTGACTTCCAGCATCTTGCCGACCGGGCCGTCGGTGGGGATCGGGTAGGGCGAGGGGGTCACCGTCCAGAAGGCGTAGCGCCCCTGGTCATCGGTGGTGAACCTGGCCCGCAGCGAGGCCCCCTCGAGCTCCTTCTGGACGTCGTAGAACCCTTCGCTGTCCGATTGCCAGACATCGACGACGACATTGGCCAGTGGCTCACCGCGCTCGTCGTGCACCCGCCCCTCCACGAAGAAGGGCTCCCCCTCGACGTTCCAGTCGATCGCATCGCCCCGGGCGGCCTGGGGCGGGTCGGCCACATAGAAGGGTCCCAGCACCGTGCTCTCCGAGACCATGGGGTCCGAGGTGTGGTGATTGATGGCGTCGACCAGCATGGTGACGCCCAGGGTGTCGGAGAGCAGGATGAACTCCTGGCGCGTGTCGTCGCACATCTGGCCGGTGCGGGTCAGGAAGTCGATGGCCTGGGTCCACTCCTGCTCGGTGGGCTCCACGTCACGGATGAAGGCGTGCAGGTGGGTGACCAGGCTGTTGAGCACCTGCTTCAGGCGCTCGTCACGACAGCCGGCGAACTGCTCGATCACGGCATCCGTGATGTTCACGGCATTCAGGTTTCGCATCTCGTCATCCCCTGGCGCCGGAGGCGCTCTCGATGGCCGGCAGCCCGGAGAGGCGCTCGGTGTGGTGGATCGTGGCGATATAGTCGTCCTCGCCGTGGCCCGTGCCGATCAGCGAGCTGTAGGCCTCGCGCATCTGGGCGGCCAGGGGCACGGCGACACCGTCGCCGTGGGCACAGTCGAGGATCAGGTCCAGGTCCTTGGCCATCTGGGCGGCCGAGAAGGTGGAGGTGAAGTCGCGATCCTTCAGCGGCTGGGTCTTGTACTTGACCATCGGCGAGCCGACGGCGCTGTCGGCCATCAGGTCCAGCATCGCCTCCCAGCCGATGTTGCCCTTGCGGGCCATCGCCAGGGCCTCGCCCATCATTCCCGCGCTCACCGCGATCATCAGGTTGATCGCCAGCTTGGCGTAGCGCGCCTGCTCCTCGTCACCGAGCCAGTACTGGGCCTTGGTGAAGGTGGCCATCACCGGCACGGCCTCCTCCAGCGCCTCGCGCGGGCCGGAGACCATGGCCGACAGGGTGCCGGACTCGGCGGCGACGGGGTTTCCCGACACCGGGCTGCGCAGATAGGCGATGCCCCGCCCCTCGGCGGCCTCGGCCACCCTGGCGGAGGCCTCGATGCTGACGGTGCTGGTCTCGATCAGCACGCTGCCCGGGGCCATCGCCTCGATCAGCCCATCCGCCCCCAGGGTCAGGCTCAGCAGCGCCCGGTCATCGGGAATCGAGACGAAGACCAGGCGGCACGCCTCGACGGCGGCGGCCAGGGCCGGATGAGGGGTGATGCCGGCCTGCTCGGCGAGCGCCATCCGCTCGGCGCTGAGGTCGAACCCCTGGACGGGATACCCTGCCGCGGCGATCCGCGCGGCCATGGGCAGGCCCAGCTTGCCGAGGCCGATCCAGGCCACCCGGCTTGCCGTGTTCGTTGGGCTTGTCGTACTCATTGGACTGTCTCCCCTTGTGCGCGGGATGCCTGTTCCCGTGACATCAGTTCGCCATGGATACGCTGTCCGGAGGCGTCGAGATGCCTGACGCCCTCCGCCACGTCCGCCAGCAACCTGCCGTTTCGCTTGTGGAACTCCCCCGCCACCATGACGCTGTCGACGTTGGCGAGACTCGCCTGCATGACCACGGTCGAGACCGGGTCGCTGACCGGCTGCATGTTCAGCAGGCCGCTATCCAGCAGCACGATGTCGGCCTGCTTGCCCGGCGTCAGGCTGCCGATGCGCGCCTCCAGGCCCAGGGCGCGGGCACCGTCGACGGTGATCCACTGCAACGCCTCGCGGGTGCGGATGGTCGAGGTGTCGGGAATGCTGCCCCGCTCGCGCCGCGAGGCATCGTTGTCCAGCGAGCGCTGCATGCCCAGCGCCATGCGGGCCACCGTGAACATGTCGCCGGAGATGACCGACTCCAGATCCACCCCCAGGGAGACCACGCCGCCGTGGCGGCGAACGTGGCCGGTGATCGGAAAGCCATGCCCCTGGGTCATCTCGTTCTCCGGGGCGATGGAGAAGGTCACCCCCTGCGCGCAGAAGCGCGCCAGCTGCCCGTCGGTGAGGCTCTGCCCATGCACGATGTTGATGTCCGGCCCCAGCAGCCCCCGCGCCTCGATCACGTCCCAGCCGCCGGGGCTGACGGCCTCGCCGCCGCCCTGGTGCATGGAGGCGACCAGGCCGAACTCCTTGGCCAGGGCGAAGTCCTGCAGGCTGACCTCGAGGGTCGAATAGTGGGGACCCAGGATGGCCAGCCCCAGGGTGACGCGCCCCTCGGGGTCAGCGAGTTCTCCCTCGAGCAGCCGCTCGACCTCGCCACGGGGGTGGGGGATCTCGCTGAAGTGGGGCTGCCCCGGCTTGGGATCCGGCTTGGGCGAGCCGTGGAAGAACAGCGCCCGGATACCGGACTCCTTGAGCCCGCGCACCGCCGCATCGGTATGCTCGGGGGTGGGGTTGTTGTGGCACCAGTCACCCAGGGTGGTGGTGCCGCAGTTGAGCTGATTGAGCGCCCCCATGCGGGTGGCGATATGGATATCGTCGGGGGTGAAGAGCGTCGCCAGGCCGCGGTGGACATGGCGAAAGTACTCGAGCAGCGTCCAGTTGGCGGCCACCCCGCGCAGGGCGGTCTGCCAGGTATGCATGTGCGCGTTGACCAGCCCGGGGATCAGGATGCCGCCGCGGCAGTCGATGACCTCGGCTCCCTCGGAAGCCAGGTCATGGCCCACGGCCAGGATCCGGTCGCCCTCGACCAGCACCTGGCCATCGTGCAGGTCGCCGAGCTCGGGATCCATGGTGATCGCGGTGGCATGGGTCAGCAGTCTCTTCATGAGATGACTCCCTCCTCGCTCGCCGGCCGTTGGCCGACCAGGGCATGGCTCAGCAGGCGATGGATGCCCTCGGCCTCGACCTCACGGGGGTTCCAGTAGGGATTCCGGGTGGCGATCTCGGTGGCGCGCTCGACGTCCCCCGGCTTGAGGCCGATCTCCTCCAGTGCCGTGGGCGCGCCTACCGCCCGGGCCAGGTCGAAGAGGCCGGCGGCGGGATCCTCACAGCCCAGCGCCCGGGCGATGCGCGACATCGCCTCGGGGGCCGCCGGGGCGTTGTAGGCCACCGCATGGGGCAACACGATGGTGTGGGTCTCGGCATGGGGCAGGTCGAAGGAACCGCCCAGGGTGTGGCAGAGCTTGTGGTGCAGCGCCATGCCCACCGACCCCAGGCAGGTACCGCACAGCCAGGCGCCATAGAGGGCATCGGCGCGCGCTTCGGCGTTGCCAGGATCGGCGGCGATCACCGGCAGGCTGCGGGCCAGCGCGGCGATGCCCTCCTCGGCCTTCAGCGAGATCACCGGGTTGCGGTCGCGGGCGTAGAGCGCCTCCACCGCATGGGCAATCGCATTGATGCCGCTGGTGCCGGACATCCCCGCGGGCAGCGAGAGAGTCAGGTCGACGTCGTAGATCACCGTCTCGGGCAGCACCTCCAGGGTGCGCTGGGTGGTCTTGATGCCGTCGCGGGTCTCGCCGAGGATCGGCGTCATCTCGGAGCCGGCATAGGTGGTGGGGATGGCCACCTGGGGCAGCCCGGTGCGCAACGCAATGGCCTTGCCCAGGCCAATGGTCGAACCGCCACCGATGGCCACGGTGCAATCGACCCCCAGTTCCTCGACCACCCGCATGGCACGCTCGGTGACCTCCACCGGCGTGTGCATGGCCGCCTCGGCATACAGGCCAGCTCCGCGCTCCCCGAGCTGCCCCAGCACCGCGCGTGCCTGTTCCTGCTGATGGGGGGTGGCCAGCACCAAAGCTCGACGGCAACCGAGTTGCTCGATCTCCTCGGCGAGGCGCGACAGGGTCCCCTGGCCGAATACCACCCGGGATGGCAGGCCATGATAGACAAAGGATTGCATGGGTCTTTCCTCAGACGTTGAAGATGCATGTCGACGCCCCACCGGGCGCCGGGGTGGCGGCGGATCCGCCTAGGCGGTCGCGACCTCGGGCGTGGCTGGCTTGCCCATTCCGGTGATCGCCTGCACCAGCTCGTCCTCGCTGACGCTGTCACCATCGAACTCGGCGGTGATCCGGCCGTCGTACATGGCGATGATGCGGTTGCTCAGGCCGAGCACTTCCGGCATCTCCGAGGAGATCACCAGCACCGCATAGCCCGACTTGGCGAGATCCTTGACCAGGGCGTGAATCTCCGCCTTGGAGCCCACATCGATCCCGCGGGTCGGCTCGTCGAGGATCAGCAGCTTGGGGTGGGTGTGCAGCCACTTGCCGATGACGATCTTCTGCTGGTTGCCGCCGCTCAGGTTGCCGACCTTCTGGCGCCAGCTGGGCGTCTTGATCTTCATTGCCTGGTGGTACTTGTCGTAGACGCTGTGCTCCTCCGAGCCCTGCATGAAGCCCATGGAAGAGACGCTGGAGAGGCTCGCCAGGGTCATGTTGTCCCGGCAATTCATGCCCAGGATCAGGCCCTGATCCTTGCGATCCTCCGGTACCAGGGCGATACCCGCGGCGACGGCATCGTGGGTGTTGCGAAAGCTCACCACCTCGCCATCCAGCACCACCTCACCCGCCACGGGCGTACGCAGCCCGAAGATGGTCTCGGCGACCTCCGAGCGTCCCGCCCCGACCAGGCCGTACATGCCGACGATCTCGCCCTTGCGAACGTCGAAGCTGACATCCTCGAAGACCCGCTTCACCGTGAGGTTGCGGACCTCGAGCATGTTGTCGCCGAACTCGGCGGGCTTGCTGGCATGGTCGAGTTCCAGGCTGCGGCCGATCATCATCTGCGTGACCTCGTCCTCGTTGGTATCGCAGGTATTCACCGTGCCGGTGTACTCGCCATCGCGCAGCACCGAGACGCGATGGGACAGGTGGAAGATCTCGTCCATGCGGTGCGAGATGTAGACGATCCCCACGCCCTGCTCGCAGAGCGAGTGGATCACGTCGTAGAGCACCGGCTTCTCGTGGTCGGTCAGCGAGGCGGTCGGCTCATCGAACACCACCACGCGGGGGGTGAAGACCAGCGCCCGCGCGATCTCGACCATCTGCTTCTTGGCGATGGACAGCGACCCCACCAGCTCGTCATGCTGGAAGCTGCACTTGAGGGTCTCGAGAATCCGGTTGGTGTCCTCGCGCAGCTTGCGCCAGTCGACCCGGTTGCCCCACTTCTTCGGCAGGCTGCCGAGGTAGATGTTCTCGGCCACGGTCATCCCCGGTACCAGCGACTGCTCCTGGTGGATCAGCACGACCCCGGCCTTCTTGGCATGCTTGGGGTTCTCGAAGGCCACCTCCTCGCCACCGAGAATGATCGTGCCCTCGTTGGCCTGGTGCTTGCCGGCCAGCACCTTCATCAGGGTCGACTTGCCGGCACCGTTCTCGCCAAGCAGGGCATGGACCTCTCCGGGGCGTACATCGAAGTCGACCTTGTTGAGCGCCACCACCCCGGGGAAACGCTTGGTGATGCCCGAGAGCCGGAGTACCGGTTCGGCGTCGATCGGGGATCGCTGCACGGCATTACCTTGGGAGGGATTCATATCCGCACCTCCTTGGTCGAGGCCACATTGAGTTTCTTGTCGATGATCAGCACCGAGATCAGGATCACCCCGAGCACGACCAGCACATAGAAGGCCGGCACCTGCATCAGGTTCATGCCGTTGCGCAGGATGCCGATGGCCAGGACGCCACCCAGGGTGCCGGTGATGCTGCCGTAGCCGCCGGTGAGCCTGGTGCCACCGAGCACTACCGCGGTGATGGTCCAGAGCTCGTAGTCACGGCCGAGGTTGGGGGTGGCCGCGCCCATCTGGCTGGCCAGCAGCACCCCGGCCAGGGCCGCGAAGAAGCCGACGATGATGAAGTTGATCATCATGTGGCGGCCGATCCGGATGCCGGCGTCGATGGAGGCCTCCGGGTTGCCGCCCACGGCGAAGGTGTTACGGCCGTGGCCGGTGCGGGTCAGCACCAGGTGCATCACCAGGGTGCAGACCAGGAAGATGATCGCCAACACCGGAATCGGCCCGATGGTGCTGGCACCGAAGTCGGCGAAGGCGAAGTTCATCGAGTAGAAGGACTGCTCGCCGGTATAGAGGAAGATCAACCCGCGGATACCCAGCATGGCACCCAGGGTGACGATGAAAGCATTGACCCCGGTCTTCCACACCACCAGGCCGTTGATCGCCCCGAGCAGCATGCCTGAGGCCAGCGCGGCGATGATCGCGATGGTCAGCCCATGATCCTGAAGCCCCACCGCCAGCGAGGCGGCAAGACCCAGTATCGCGCCCACCGACAGGTCGATATTGCCGTTGATCATCACGTAGGTCATGCCCAGGGCGATCAGGCCGATGGTCGAGGTCTGGACCAGGATATTGGTGATGTTACCCAGCGACAGGAAGTACTCCGACATGAAGCTGAAGAAGCTGAAGATGGCGATAACGAAGATCCAGATCGGCTGGATGGCCGTCTTGCCACGGAAGAAACCTTTCAGTGAAATCATGCGTGATACCTCCGCGTCATGAGTGGGTCGTCAACAGGCGCTTGCGCTTGTTGGCGAGGTCCAGCCAGACGGCCAGGATGATGATCACCCAGGTCACGATCCACTGGGTGTAGTAGGGATAGCCCATCAGCAGCAGGCCGTTCTGGATGAAGCCGAGGATCAACACCCCGATCACCGTCTTCCAGATGCTGCCGGCGCCGCCGAGCAGGCTGGTACCGCCCAGGATGATGCCGGCCAGCACCAGCAGCTCGTAGCCCTGCCCCACATTGTTCTGTGAGCCCATGACGCGAGAGCCGAGCACCAGGGCGGCGCAGGCCACGCAGAAGGCCGAGATCAGGTAGGTGCTGAACACGCACCAGTTCTTGCGAATGCCGGAGTAGACGGCCGCCATGGGGTTGCCACCGACGGCGAAGATGCGTCGCCCGTAACCAGTCCGGGACATGACGATCTGCATCAGGATGGCCAGCAGTCCGAACAGCAGGATCGGTACGGCGATACCCAGCACATACCCGCGGCCGAAGAAGGCGAACCAGGTGCCGCCCTGATTGGCGATATCCACGTTCTGGCCGCCGCTGTAGATCAGCACCAGTCCCTGAATGATCGAGAGCATGGCCAGCGTCACGATCAAGGAGTTGAGCCGCATGAAGCCGATCAGGACGCCATTCACGGCGCCGAGGAGCAGGGTCAGGGCGAACATCAGCAGGATGGCGTTCGTCGGCCCGATCTTGTCGTGAAGATCTACCACCAGCACGGTGGCGAACGACAGCATCGATCCCACGGAAAGATCCAGGTTACCGCCGATGATCACTACCGTGACGCCCACCGCGATGATGCCGATGATCGAGGCCTGTCGAACCACTGTCATGATGTTCGACTGGGAGAGGAATTGCTCGGAAAATAACGAGAAAACGACCATACCAAGCAAGAAAAAGATAAGGATACCCTGAGCCGATAGAAAGCTCATCAATCCCGACTTGCTGATATTTATCGCGAAGAGTCGTGACTTGGTTTGTTCTGCAGAAGCCATGCTAATCACCTGTTTGGGTATGACCTTGCGCAAGGAGTGACCGCGCCCCAGTCAGTTCTGTCGCCCGGGGCAGCCGTCGCTCATGCGACCCCTGCCCCGGGCGGCACAGCGTGCCGTCAGAAGACCGGACGGTCGAACTCTGCCAGGTTCTCGGCAGTGATCTTCGGCGTCTCGAAGAAGTTGAGCTTGGGGACTTCCTCGCCGGCCAGGACATCCAATGCTGTCTGCAGCGCCGCTTCGGCATCATCCACCGGGGACTGGTAGATGGAGCCGTAGTATTCGCCACGCCCGATGGCGTCGTAGCCCACGGCGAAGTTGGTGGCGCCGATGAAGATGATCTCGCCTTCCCGGCCGGCGCCCTTGGCGGCATTCAGGGCGCCAACGCCCATGTTGTCGTCACCGGAGTAGACGCCATCGATCCGATCGTACTTGGTCAGGAAGTCCTCCATGACCCGCTGGGCGCGCTCACGATTCCAGTTGCCCGGCTGGGTTTCCATCAGCTCGACACCGGGGCAGAGTTCGGCCAGGCGCTCCTCGAACCCGATAGAACGCTCCATGGCAGTGGTGTAGCCCGGCTGACCGGAGATCTGCACGATCTGGCCTTCTCCACCCAGGGCATCACACATCATCTCGGCAGACGATATGCCTTGCTGGACGTTGTCGGGCCCGGAAAAGGCGGAAATGAAATCGAGTCCCGCCTCGGCGATCTTGGAGTTGGTCACCACCACCGGGATGCCCGCATTGTGGGCCTGGCGAATGGCGGGAATCACCGCCTGGCCATTGGTCGGCCAGATGATGATGGCATCCACACGTTGCTGGACGAGGTCCTGCATCTGGCCGATCTGGCGAGCGACATCGCCCCCGGCGTCCAACACCACGATATCGACATTTCCGGCAGCCTCCGCGGCTTCCACGAAGGATCTTTCATAGGTCGTCTGGTAGCTGTCGACACCGACGTTGTTCTGGGTGATACCGATCCGATAGGGACCCTCGGCATGAACGGTCGCGGTCGACATCATGACGATGGAAGCGGCGAGTGCGGTTTTCTTGAACATGGGGATTCTCCTGGCGTTTTCTAATATTTGTTCGTCAACCTGCGGGCTGTGCAAGTCGGTTGATGGAGCTTACGGCTGGGCCTGGATTCGGCACAACGCGACCATCCCGGAGAAATGACCAATCTGGTTATTTTTGTCCGTTACCCGCCGTGGGGCGAGCAGGCTTGCCGGACCACCTACGCAAGGCGCCCCGCCTGTCGACGACAGGCGGGGCGCCTTGATCACGCTCCCGGGCGAGCCGGACTGAGACGTCAGGCCACCGGCGTCAGCCACTCGGCGTCGAGCGTCTGCTTGCCGCGCACCAGGTCGAAGTAGAGCGACTGGATCTTCTCGGTGATCGGGCCACGGCGGCCCGCCCCGATGGCGCGGCCGTCGAGTTCGCGGATCGGCAGCACCTCGGCGGCGGTGCCGGTGAAGAAGGCCTCGTCGGCGATGTAGATCTCGTCGCGGGTAATCAGCTTCTCGCGCAGCTCATAGCCCAGGTGCTCGGCCATGTGCAGCACGGTATTGCGGGTGATGCCGTTGAGGCAGGAGGTCAGCATCGGCGTGTAGATGATGCCGTTCTTGACCACGAAGAGGTTCTCGCCGGACCCTTCGGCGGCATAGCCTTGGGGGTCGAGCAGCAGCGCCTCGTCGTAGCCGCCGCGCTGCGCCTCGGCCAGCGCCATCATCGAGTTGATGTACTGGCCATTGGCCTTGGCTCGGGTCACGGAGATGTTGACGTGATGGCGGGTGAAGGAGGAGGTCTGCACCTTGATGCCCAGCTCGCGGGCCTCCGGCGACATGTACGAGGGCCACTCCCAGGCGGCCACGATCACGTGGGTCCTGAGGTTGTCGGCGCGCAGGCCCATCCCCTCGCTGCCGAAGAACACCATGGGGCGCAGGTAGGCCTCCTCGAGGCCGTTCTCGCGCACGGCGGCGCGCTGGGCCTCGTTGATCGTCGCCTTGTCGAACGGCATCTCCATGCCGAGGATCTTGGCGGAGTCGAACAGGCGGTCGGTGTGCTCCTTGAGGCGGAAGATGGCGGTGCCCTTGTCGGTGGCGTAGGCGCGCACCCCCTCGAAGCAACCCATGCCGTAGTGCAGGGTATGGGTCAGCACGTGCACCTGGGCATCGCGCCAGGGAACCAACTCGCCGTCGAACCAGATGAGACCGTCACGGTCAGCCATCGACATAATCTACGTCCTTTCGTCTTCTAGTCATGTTGTGTCAGAGAGCCTGCCGCGACACGGCACCCGGCGGTGCCGCCTTCGGGACGGGGTCATTGCGGGTCGTCCTGCGGCTCGAGCAGCCGCTGCCAGAGCTCGATGACGGCCTGACGGTGCGCATGGAAATCCGCATTCCGGCCGCGCCCCCCCTCGCGGGTCAGCGAGGCCCGGTGAGCCGCACTGCGATAGGCGAGATAGGCGTCTCGCAGGCGCTGGGCGTCGTGCCCCGGCAGGCGACCGGTCGCTTCCAAGGTCTCCAGAATACGAATATTGTCGCTCCACGCCAATAGATCCGGCGTCTCGTGGCCCATGGAGAGCACCGCGTACTGGCAGAGAAACTCGATATCGACCATGCCGCCGGGGTCGTGCTTGAGGTCGAAGTCCTCGCCCTCGCTCTTGCTGGCCAGGTGCTCGCGCATCTTGTGGCGCATCTTCACCACCTCGTCGCGCAGGGCCTCCCGGTCGCGCGAGCGTCCGAGGATCTCGCGGCGGATCGCCGCGAATCGCTCGGCCAGCCGTTCATGCCCGGCCACCACCCGGGCCCGGACCAGCGCCTGGTGCTCCCAGGTCCAGGCCTGCTCGCGCTGATAGTCGGCGAAGGCGTCGAGCGAGCTGACCAGCAGCCCCGAGTTGCCCGAGGGGCGCAGGCGCATGTCCACTTCGTAGAGCGAACCGGCCGGCGTCACCGCGGTGAGCAGGTGGATGATCCGCTGGCCGAGGCGGGTGAAGAAGACGGCATTGTCCAGCGGTCGTTCGCCGTCGGTGCTGCCCTGGGCGGCACCGTCGTGGACGAACACCAGGTCGAGGTCGGAGCCGTAGCCGAGCTCGATGCCGCCGAGCTTGCCGTAGCCGACGATCAGGAACTCGGGATCGACGCCGGCTCGCTCGCCGTCGCGGCGCTGCGGGAAACCGTGCTTGCGGACGAGGTGCTTCCAGGCCATGGCCAGCACCGCCTCGAGGATCACCTCGGCGATGTAGGTGAGGTAGTCGCTGACCTTCATCAGGTGCCGGGTCCCGACGATGTCCGAGGCCGCCACGTGCAGCACCTGAGCATGCTTGAACACCCGCAGCGCCTCGAGCTGGGCCTCCTCGTCGTCCTCTGGCAGCCGCCCCAGCGCCTGGCGCAGCTCGTCGGCGAGCCGCCCCTTGTCGGCCGGCGTATAGAGGGTGTCGGGGGTCAACAGCTCGTCGAGCAGGATCGGGTAGCGGGCGAGCTGTGCGGCGATCCAGGGACTCGCGCCACACAACCGCATCAGGTGCCCCAGCGCCTCGGGGTTCTCGCGCAGCAGTGCCAGGTAGGCGGTACGCCGCAACACCGCCTCGATCAGCGGCAGCACCCGCTCCAGGGCGATATCCGGTAGCTCGCTGGCGGCCACGGCATCGAGCAGCAACGGCATCAGCGCCTCGAGGCGCTCGTAACCGATGCGCTGCATCGCCTGGACCTGACGGGAGTGGCGGAGCGAATGCAGCCGCCGGGCGGCGGTGACCGGGTCACCGAACCCGGCTTCGCTCAGCAGTTCCCGGACCTCGTCCTCCTCCAGCTCGCCGCGCCAGAGCGCACGCCACCCCTCCAGGCTGACCACCGCCTCGTGGCCCGCCTCGGCCTCTTCCACCTCCTCTTCCGGGTCGGCGATCACTGCATCGAAGTGCTGGCGGACCCGCCCCCGCACCTCCTCGAGTCGCGCCACCACCGCCGGCCAGTCCGCCATGTCCAGCGCCAGCGCCACGCGCTCCCGGTCCAGGTCGTCGTCGGGCAGGCTCTGGGTCTGGCGATCCTCCAGCGCCTGGAGGACGTGCTCCAGGTCGCGCAGGAAGGCGTAGTCGGGCAACAGCTCGTCGACCACCTCCGGCGGCAGCAGCCCAAGCTCGGGCAGGCGCTCCAGGGCGGTCTTCAGCGAGGTCACCTGCAGTTCGGTGTCGCGCCCGCCGCGGATCAACTGGAAGGCCTGCACCACGAACTCCACCTCGCGGATACCGCCGGGGCCCAGCTTGATGTTGCTCTGCATGCCACGGCGCCTCACCTCGCGATTGATCAGCGCCTTCAGCTCACGGAGCGACTCGATGGCGCCGAAGTCCAGGTAGCGGCGATAGACGAAAGGACGCAGGCCGGCCAGCAGCTCGGCCCCGGCCTCCCGGTCACCGGCGACGGGGCGCGCCTTGAGCATGGCATACCGCTCCCACTCGCGTCCCTGGTCCTGGTAGTAGCCGGACAGCGACGAGAAGCTGCCGACCAGGGGGCCGCCATCGCCCAACGGGCGCAGGCGCATGTCGACGCGGAAGGCGAAACCGTCGGCGGTCACCGGGTCGAGGGCGGCGATCAGCTTCTGGCCCAGCTTGGTGAAGTACTCCTGGTGCTCGAGGGACTTGCGGCCCCCCTCGGTCTCGCCCTTCTCGGGAAAGGCGAAGATCAGGTCGATATCGGAAGAGAGGTTGAGCTCGCCGGCCCCCAGCTTGCCCATGCCGAGCACCACCAGACGCTGCTCGCTGCCGTCGCGACGCCGCGCGGGGCGACCCCAGCGCGGCTCGAAATGGCGCTCGAGCCAGCCCAGGGCGCCTTCCAGGCAGGTCTCGGCGAGTCGCGACACGGCCTCGGCGGTGGCCCACATGTCGATGCCCGGCGGGCGGGTCAGGTCGCGCCACACGATGCCCAGCATCCGCGCCCGCCGGAAGCGGCGCAGGGTGGCCTGCAGGGTCGGCTCGTCCTCGGCGGTCTCGAGCCGTTCGTCGAGCCACTCGCTCAGGGTCTCGGGGTCGGGGGCAGTCTCCAGCTCGCCACTGGCGTCCAGGTGCAGCAGCCATTCGGGGTGACGCACCAGGGTCTCGGTGACGAAGCCGGAGATGGCCAGTACCCGGGCCAGCTGTGCGCGCCGGGACGTCGAGAGCGCCAGCCAGTCCTCCAGGGGGGAGTCGCCTTCGCTCATGCCGGCCAGGTGATCGGCCTGCTCGAGCGACGCCGCCAGTCGCTGCCGGGCACGTTGCAGCGGCCCCCTGAGCGGGTCGGGGATGTCGGTCTGCGGCAGGAAGTCGTCGGGAAGGGCCATGGGCAGCTCGCTTGCGGATACACGGATGCCTCCAGCATAGCGAAGCCGGCCCGCCCCCGGCACCCGGGGGTGGTGAAAGAGTGGTGAAAGAGTCGCGAATCAGCCGAGGAATTTCTGCCAGGCGAGCAGCCCCCAGGCCAGCCCCGCGATGACCAGCGACAGCATCACCGCCGCCGAGCCGATGTCCTTGGCGCGGCCGGAGAGCTCGTGGTGCTCGGTGCCGATGCGATCCACCACGTTCTCGATGGCGCTGTTGAGCAGCTCCACGACCAGCACCAGCAGGCAACTGCCCACCAGCAGGATCCACTCCACCGGCCCCTGGCCGATCCACACGGCCAGCGGCAGCAGCAGCACGCCGACGAGCAGCTCCTGGCGGAAGGCGGTCTCGTGGCGGAAGGCGGCACGCAGCCCCCGGAGCGAATAGTCGGTGGCGCTGATGAGATGGCGCCAGCCGGTGTGTCCAGGTTTCATGACGACATCCCTGTCAGTTCTCGTTGATCATGCGCTCGAGGTCCTCGGCCAGCGGGTCGAGCACCTGGGCCCAGTTGAGCCAAGGAGTGCCCGAGGTGCCGTTGACCATCACGCTGAACACGCCCCAGCGGCCGCTCCGGGTACGGAAGTAGCCCCCCAGGGAGCGCACCGCCACCGGTTGGTTGAGGGTGCCGGTCTTGAGCATGACGTGGTGCTGGAAGGTCGTCGAGCCACGACGGAGGAAGCGCATCACCCCGTTGCCCGGCGACTGGAAGCTGGCCACGAAGCTGGGGAACAGCGCCGGACGGTGGAACATGCTCTCCAGCAGCGCATTCACGCCCCGTGCCGAGGTCCGGTTCTCGGGGGTCAGCCCGCTGCCGCTGCGCAGGATGAGCGGGCCATGGTCGGGAATGCCGGCCACGAAGCGCTCGATGGCCTGCCCTCCCAGGACCAGGTCGGCCCGGGGCGTCTCGACCAGGTTGAGGGCAATCAGGTCGGCCATGAAATTGTTGGAGTGGTTCATGGTACGCAGCAGCAGCTCCTGCAGCGCCACCCCCTCCACCTCGGCGAGACGCCGTGCCGTGGCGGGCGGCTCGGCGATACTGGTGGTGACACCCTCGCGCACCTCGATTCCGGCCTGTTCGAGCATCGCCCGCAGGGTGCGGGCGGTCTGCAGCGCCGGGTCCGAACTGGCGCGATAGATGTCCCGCGGGGTGGCGTTGCGCGAGATCTGGCCGCTGATCACCACGACATCGCCTTCGCTGCGCAGGATACGCTCGGCATTGAGCTCGGTGCCACTGTCGTCGTGTCGGGTCTCGACCCGGTTGTCGATGCCAACGATCGGCGACTGGCTGTCGCAACTGGTGATCCATGCCGGCTCACCGGGCGCGGCACCCGGCGCCACGGTGACACACCAGCTGCCGTGGTTGACCCCCGCCGAGGAGAGCAAGGCGCTGTAGGCATTGGCGACCCGGGAGTGGGCCTGGCAACGGTCGGTGGTGATGCACTCCACCGGGCCGAAGCGCCACTGGCTGACCACCAGTTGGCCGTCGACGGCGCGCACCCCCTGCTGGTGCAGCCGCTGGGAGAGCCGCCACAGATCCTCGCTGGAGAGCGCCGGATCGCCGCCCCCGTCCAGCAGCAGATCACCGCGCAGGACACCATTCGCGTCGAGCTCGGCATCACTGACCAGACGCGTGGCGAAACGGTGCTGGGGGCCCCAGCGATCGAGTGCCGCCGCCGCCAGGTAGGCCTTGGTCACCGAGGCCGGCGAGAGCTGGCGCTCCGGCTCGATGGCGCCGAGGATTTCACGGCTGTCGAGCAGTCGGGCCTCGGCCCCGATCAGGAAGCCCCGCTCGCCCAGCTCGGCCAGGCGCGCGAAGCCGTTGGCCTGCACCAGCGGCGAGACGAGCAGGCACAGCAGTAGCGTCGGGATCAGTCGTTGGAACATGGTGGCCGGAGCATCATCGAGTCGAGCGAGTGGAGCGGCGACGAGCGCCGAGCGAGATAAAGGGTCAGCTTAATGGGCCGAGACCGTGGAGAAAACCTGGATCACCACCACGCCGCCAACGATCATGGCGAGCCCCAGCAGGGCCGGTGGATCCGGCCGCTCGCCGTAGACAATCAGCCCCACCAGGGTGACCAGCACGATACCCAGCCCCGCCCAGAAGGCATAGGCGATCCCCACCGGGATGCTGCGCAGCACCAGGGAGAGCAGGTAGAAGGCGAGGCCGTAACCGACCGCCACGGTGACGCTGGGCCACAGCCGGGTGAAGCCGTCCGATGCCTTGAGCGCACTGGTGGCGACCACCTCGGCGACGATGGCCAGGGCCAGATAGATGAACGGCATGGGCGACTCCTTGCGGCTCCGTGATAAAACCCCGCCATTCTAGCCCTCTGCGGTCTTCCCGTCAGGCCGAGGGCACGAGCTCCGGCGCATAGGGCAATTCGCCCACCAGCCGCCAGAGGCTCTGGCCACTGGCGTGGTACTTCTCCTCGAAGGGCGTGAGGTACCCGGTGGGCGAGGGTACGGCACCGGGTGCATAGGGCTCCACCGCGGCCGTCACGCCGACCGCCAGTTCCAGGGCCAGCGCGAACTCCTCCACGTAGAGCCGCCAGTTGGAGCGCAGCTCGAGTCGTCCGCCCAGCGCCAGGATCACCGGAAACACCGCGTGCCCGTGCCAGCGCATCTTGAGATGGGCCGCCTTGGGGTAGGGATTGGGGTAGAGCAGGTAATGGCGCACCGGCTGCCAGCCGGCGGCCAGTGCCAGGCGCCAGAAATCCACCAGGTCGGCACGCACCAGCAGGGCGTTGTCGGGCAGCGGGCCATGGTCCCGGGAGAGTCGGTCGGCACTGCGGTCGACCCCGATCACCGCATGGCCGGCAAAGCGCTCGGCCAGCCGTCGGGTCGAGAGACCGACGCCGCAGCCGGCGTCCAGGATCAGCGGCATATCGCCGCGGGCGTCATGCCAGCGACGGGCCACCGTGAAGGCCTCGCGGGTATGCTCGGCCACCGGCTTGCGCAGTGGATGACGAAGCGCCCGCGCCACGCGCCGCGCCAGGCCCTCGTGAGGGCCGGGCTGGTTGGAAACGATCGCGCGGGAGGGGGCCTGCATGACGGATAACCCGAAACGGCTAGGAGAGGCCATTCTAGCCTGCCGAAAGCGGCGCTGATACCGGGGAGCCGAAAGTATGGCCGCGCCTCGCTGCGAGGCGCGGCCATGGCCACCCACATGACTCAAACACTCGTTTTATGCCAGACGAGACAGCGGCCATCATCAAACACTCGTTTCACACCCTCCCTCGCCTACCCCCGGCCTGGGGGGGGGGGGGGGGGGGGGGGGGGGGGGGGGGGGGGGGGGGGGGGGGGTAGNCCCCCCCCCCCCCCCCCCCCCCCCCCCCCTGCCCCCCCCCCCCCCCCCCCCAGGCCGGGTGCTATGATCCATGGCCTGATACCCACAACCGACTCGCAACATCAACAGCACAAACGAGGAACCCGGCTTGCCACATTTACCGGTGATTGTCGGCATGGGCGGTGTGAATCCCGCCGGCAGGACCTCGGGCCACCAGGCGTTTCGCCGCACCGTGCTCGACGCCCTGCCCGATGACGACCAGGCCCAGACCCTGCTGGGCCTGGCGGCGATGATGCGTCTGGCCAGTTGCCAGAACGATGGCGGTTGGCAGGACGCCGAGGGCCATCCCCTCGAGGCCGCCGCCGTCGTCGAGCAGATGCGCCAGCGGGTGCTCGACCATACGCTGATCCGGCGCATCGAGGATCCCCGCTTCAACGACGCGGGCCTGCCTGCCAACCGCAAGGCGAGCCTCGTCCTGGAGTCGCCGTTGGTCTTCCGGATTCGCCGTCGCCAGTTACCGGATGACCCGCCGCCCACCTGGCAGGTACGCGAGATCGACCGTCACACCCTCGAGGTCACCGTCCCCCCCGGGCAGATGGACGTGATGCTGCCCGAGACCCGCCCGGCCCAGGTGCGCACCGCCGGCCAGCTGCCTACCGGCTTCGAGCCCAGCCTCTTCTACCGCAGCGTGCACCATCCCCGCGGGCTCTCCATGACGATCTTCGCCGCCAGCGACTGCCTCGGTGACAGCGGCCTCGAGTGGGACACCCTGCGTGACCGGCTCGACCCCGACGAGGTGGCGGTCTACGCCGGCAACTCCATCGGCCAGCTCGACGACGAGGGGTGGGGCGGACTGCTCAAGAGCTTCGTCTCCGGCAGCCGCGCCACGTCCAAGCAGATGCCGCTGGGCTACGGCCAGATGCCCGCCGACTTCCTCAATGCCTACGTGCTGGGCAGCGTGGGCGGTACCGGGGCGGTACTCGGCGCCTGCGCCAGCTTTCTCTACAACCTGCGGCTCGGCGTGGAGGATATCCGTGCCGGGCGACGCCGGGTGGTACTGGTCGGCACCTCCGACGCCCCCGTCACCCCCGAGATCATCGAGGGCTTCCGCGCCATGGGCGCCCTGGCCGACGACGAAAGCCTCAAGGCGCTGGACGCCCTGGAGCTGCTCACCGACGTCGACTACCAGAAGGCCTGCCGCCCCTTCGCCCGCAACTGCGGCTTCACCATCGCCGAATCCAGCCAGTTCATCATGCTGATGGACGACGCCCTGGCGCTGGAGGCAGGGGCCGAGATCCTCGGCAGCGTGCCGGCGGTGTTCGTCAATGCCGATGGCTGGAAGCGCTCCATCTCGGCCCCCGGCATCGGCAACTACATCACCCTGGGCAAGGCCGCGGCGCTGGTGCGCGACATGCTCGGTGACAGGGCGCTGCGCGAGCGCAGCTTCCTCCACGCCCATGGCACCAGCACGCCCAAGAACCGGGTGACCGAATCCCATGTCTTCGACCTGGTTGCCCGTGCCCACGGCATCGAGGCCTGGCCGGTGGTGGCCGTCAAGGCCTTCGTCGGCCACTCCCAGGGCAGTGCCGCCGGCGACCAGCTCGCCAGTGCCCTGGGCAGCTTCGCCCATGCCTTGCTGCCGGGCATCCCGACCCTGGACCGGGTGGCCGACGACGTCTACGCCGAACTGTTGCGCTTCTCGAGCACGCCGGTCCCCTTCGCTGCCGACACCGCCTTCATCAACGCCAAGGGCTTTGGTGGCAACAACGCCACCGGCGTGGTGCTCTCGCCCGGGGTCACCGAGCGACTGCTGGTACAGCGTCACGGGGAGACAGCCATGGCGTCCTGGCGGGCGCGCCGCGACGCCACCCGCGAGGCGGCCGCCGCCTACCGGCAACAGGCCGACCGCGGCCACTTCCAGGCCCGCTACCGCTTCGGCGAGGGCGTGCTGGAGGGGCCGGAGCTCGAGGTCAGCGACCGGAGCATCCGCATCCCGGGCTATGCCCGGCCAGTCTCGCTTGACGTGGACAACCCCTTTGGACGACTCGAGGAGGGAGAACGCGGATGAATATCGCGGTCTACCCCGGCACCTTCGACCCCATCACCAACGGCCACTTCGACCTGATCGAGCGCGCCTCGCGGCTGTTCGACAAGGTGGTGGTGGCCATCGCCACGAGCCCGGGCAAGGGGCCCGCGCTGGACCTCGATACCCGCCTCGCCCTGACCCGGGAAGTGGTGGCGGGCCTCGACAACGTTGAGGTGGTAGGCTTCTCGGGGCTGATGACCGAGTTCATGAAGCAGCAGCATGCGCGCGTACTGCTGCGCGGCCTGAGGGCGGTGTCCGACTTCGAGTACGAGCTGCAGCTGGCCAACATGAACCGCGCCCAGATGCCGGAGCTGGAGACGGTCTTCCTGACCCCGGAGGTGGAGAACTCCTATATTTCCTCGACTCTGGTGCGCGAGATCGCCCGGCTCGGTGGCGATGTCTCGAAGCACGTGCATCCCAGGGTCGCCCAGACGCTGAAGAGCCATTACAATACCTGATCGGGAAACTCGGGATTAGCCCGCTCCCGGGACCGCTTGCCGGCCAGCGACATCCGTGAGGTACCCCATGGCCCTGATGATCACCGACGAGTGCATCAACTGCGACGTCTGCGAGCCTGAGTGCCCCAATGGTGCCATCTCGCCGGGCGAGGAGATCTACGTCATCGACCCCAACCTGTGCACCGAGTGCGTCGGCCACTATGACGAGCCTCAGTGCCAGCAGGTCTGCCCGGTGGACTGCATCCCCCTCGACCCGAACCGCCAGGAGAGCCGCGACGAGCTGATGGAGAAGTACCACATCATCACCGCGGCTTGACCCGGCACACGCCCATGCACGACACCGGGCTCCGCTCATCGAGCGGGGCCCCGTGCCTCCCGCCTGGTCGGCTACAGCTCGTCCGCCCGTCGACTCACCGTACACCCCAGGCAACGGCGGAAGGTCGCCTCCGCCGGCGTCTTGACCAGTGCCTCCGCCGCGGGGCCCACGTTACCGCCCAGCGCGGAGAAGGGCAGCGAGACCAGGAACACCGCCGTGCCCCCCAGAGTCGCCACGAGCAGCAACGGCCGGGCGATCAGCGCGTCCGCCACCATGGCACCGCCGCTGGGTTGCGCCTCCAGCCGCTGCTGCTGCGCCTGGGACAGCGCCGGCGTGCTGCCCAGGAGGGTGACCAGCGCGAGCGCCGCGGCCACCAGAATCTTGTGTGTCATGATCATTCCCCCGCTCTGTTCTGCATGACCCATGTCATACCATGGTACGAATTCCGCTTAACTTCCAGACGCAACGAGGCTACAGTCTGTCACATGAAATTACATCAAGGGTAGCCGTCTTTCCGCCGGCACCCAGCCCCGCGGGTCACCGCCCCGCCCCTGCATGCAAAGGAGCGCATGATGAAGCGTCTGATCGCCACCGCCGCCCTGGCCACCCTGGTCGCCAGCCCCGTCTTCGCCCAGAGTTACCCCGGCGTGCCCGACGAGGGTCCCTACCTGGGGGCCGGAATCGGGCATGCGAAGCTAGATTTCGACATTGAGGGCTACTACCGAGACTTGGGTTTTCCCAATGTCAGCTCTGATGATACCGATGTCAGCTACAAGCTGTTTGCCGGCTACCAGTTCAACCCCTACTTCGCCGTCGAGGCAGGATATGTCGACTTCGGGAGTTTCACTGCCAGTTCGACAGCTGCAGGCTTTTCTGGGAATGCCAAGTTGAGTGTCGATGGTTTTACTGCAGCACTAGTGGGCAAGCTGCCGATCCAGAGCGGCTTCAGTGTCTATGGCAAGCTCGGTATGGTTGCTTGGGATGCAGACCTAAAGGAAAGCGCCAGCTTCATGGGAATGTCTGCTTCGGCCAGCTATGGCGAGGACGGCACCGATCCGTTCTATGGTATCGGCGCCGAGTATGTGATCGATCAGATCGTGATGCGCGCCGAGCTCGAGCGCTACGATATCAGCGAAAGCGGCGAGGACTTCACGATCGACATGATCTCCGGCAGCATCGGCTACCGCTTCTGATTGCCCCACTCGGATTCCCAACAGCCCCGCTTCGGCGGGGCTGTTGCGTTGTGGGGTCTCTCCCGCCATGCTGCACGGTTTGACCGACAGCGGAAGTCGCCGTGTCATCACTCCCCACCGCCTCCCCACCGCGCATCTGGGCGTTGGCCTGGCCGATCATCCTCTCGAACGTCACCGTGCCGCTGCTGGGGCTGGTGGACACCGCCGTGGTGGGTCACCTGCCGGACTCGCGCTACCTGGCCGCGGTGACCCTTGGCGCCACCCTGTTCAGCTTCCTCTACTGGGGGTTCGGCTTCCTGCGCATGGGCACCACCGGCCTCACCTCCCAGGCGGTGGGCCGCGAAAGCGACTCCGAGGTGCGCAACCTGCTGGGCCAGTCGCTGCTGCTGGCCGCGGGCATCGGGGCGCTGCTGATACTCCTGTCGCGGCCACTGATCGCCCTCGGCCTGTGGCTGCTCGACGGCAGCGCGATCGCCACCGAACTGGCCGCGGAGTACGCCCGGATCCGTATCCTCTCGGCGCCGGCGGTACTGGCCAACTACGCCATCCTCGGCTGGTTCCTGGGGCAGCAGAACTCACGGATCACGCTGGCCATCCTGGTGCTGACCAACGGCGTCAACATTGCGCTGGACCTGCTGTTCGTGGTGGGGCTCGGCATGACCAGCGACGGCGTGGCCTGGGCCACGGTGATCGCCGACTACACGGCGCTGGCCTTCGGCCTGTGGCTGGTGAGCCGCCAGCTAAGGCTGCTGGAGGGGCGCTTCCTGCGCGAGCGATTGCTGAGGTTCAGCGCCTACGCCGAGCTCTTCCAGGTCAACGCCAACCTCTTCGTGCGCACCCTGGGCCTGCTGTTCGCCATGGCCTTCTTCACCTCGCGCGGCGCCGTGCAGGGCGATACCGTGCTGGCCGCCAATGCGGTGCTGCTGCAGTTCACCATGCTCACCAGCTATGCCCTGGACGGCTTCGCCCACGCTACCGAGGCCCTCACCGGCCGCTCGGTGGGACGCCGGCGCTGGGACGAGTTCGCCGATGCCGTGAAGGGCGCCGCCTGGTTCTCGCTGCTCACCGCCGGTATCGCCGCCCTGGCCTTCGCCCTGGGCGGTCAGCTATTGATCGGTCTGCTCACGGGACTCCCCGAGGTACGCGCCACCGCCACCACCTACCTGCCCTGGGTGGTGCTGATGCCGCTGATCGCGGTGTGGAGTTACCTGCTCGACGGCGTCTTCATCGGCGCCACGGCGATCCGCGAGATGCGCAACAGCATCTTCATCGCCCTGGCCGCCTACCTGCCCACCTGGTGGCTCGCCCAGGCCCTCGCCCCGTCCGACCTCACGAACCACGGCCTGTGGTTCGCCTTCACGGTCTTCACCCTGGTGCGCTCGACGGTGCTGGTGGCCTATTACTGTCACTACCGCCGCACCCACTGGTGCCACCGACCCGACCAAGGTCGCCTTTGACAATCGCCGCCCACGAGCGGCACCGTTGAGGGCTATATAGTGCAATTCTCTGAATCTGCGCTACTTTTTCCAGACGACCCTGGATAACCAGAAGAAACGGATATCGTCATGCTCAAGTTCCTGTCGAGGCCTGCCGTCAAGCTGGTCGAGCGCTACCTGCCCGATCCCTACATCTTCGTCCTGCTGCTGACCATCATCGCCGCCGCCGCCGCCATCGCCGTGGAGCGCCAGACCCCGCTGGCGGTGATGCGCATGTGGGGCGACGGCTTCTGGAACCTGCTGACCTTCTCCATGCAGATGCTGCTGGTGCTGGTCACCGGCTTCATGCTGGCCAGCTCGCCGCCGGTGAAGCGGCTGCTGCAGCGGCTGGCCTCCCTGGCCAAGGGCCCCGGCGCGGCCATCCTGCTGGTCACCTATGTGTCCCTGGTGGCCAGCTGGATCAACTGGGGCTTCGGCCTGGTAGTGGGTGCCCTGTTCGCCAAGGAGCTGGCGCGCCTGGTGCGGGTCGACTATCGCCTGCTGGTGGCCAGCGCCTACTCCGGCTTCGTGGTCTGGCACGGTGGGCTGGCCGGCTCGGTGCCCCTGACCATTGCCACCGAGGGCCACTTCACCGTCGAGCAGATCGGGGTGATCGGCACCGGCTCGACCATCTTCGCCTTCTTCAACCTGGCCCTGGTGGCCTGCCTGTTCGTGGTCATCCCACTGGTCAACCGCCTGATGCTTCCCGACGACAAGGAGAGCGTCTACGTGGACCCGAAACTACTGGGCGAGGACGAGGAGACTCGGGTGCGCATCACCCGGCCGGCCGAACACCTGGAGAACAGCGTGGTACTGGCCTGGCTGGTGGGCATCCCGGGGGTGCTCTTCCTGGCCGACCACTTCCTGCTGCGCGGCGGCGGCCTCAACCTCAACGTGGTCAACTTCACCTTCCTCTCCCTGGCCATCGTGCTGCACCGTACGCCGCGCAGCCTGCTCACTGCCCTTCACGAGGGGATAAAAGGCGGCGCCGGTATCGTCATCCAGTTCCCCTTCTATGCCGGGATCATGGCGATCATGGTGCAGTCGGGGCTGGCAGCGTCCCTGTCCGAGGGGCTGATCTCGTTTGCCACCGAGACCTCGCTGCCCTTCTGGACCTTCCTCAGCGCCGGCCTGGTCAATATCTTCGTGCCCTCCGGCGGCGGCCAGTGGGCCGTACAGGCCCCGGTCATCCTCCCCGCCGCCGAAGCGCTGGGCGTAGATATCCCCCGCGCCGCCATGGCGGTGGCCTGGGGCGATGCCTGGACCAACCTGCTGCAGCCTTTCTGGGCCCTGCCAATGCTCGGCATCGCCGGGCTCAAGGCCAAGGACATCATGGGCTTCTGCCTGATCCAGCTGTTCATCACCGGGGTGGTGATCGCAGCAGGCCTGACCTGGTTCTGATCTCGATCCACTACCGCCGGGCAATCCGGCGGTAGCGCCCGATCGCTGCTAGGCCATCGCCGATCGTGTCGTCCCCCGCCCCACTCGGGCGCTCCACGCCAGGGTGCACAGAAACAGTACCAGCCCCAGCACGTCCAGCGTCAGCTGGCCATGGGGCCAGAGCATCAGCGCCCCGATGGGGAACATCGCCAGTCGCAGCCACCAGGGCAGCTCGTGCTCCAGGAAACCCTCCAGCCCGGCGATGATGGCGTAGATGCCGAACAGGGCGAAGGCGAACACCGTGACCATCTCCAGCGGCGTGCCGGTGATCAGCGGCGACCACACGAACAGCAGGGGGATGATGTAGAGCCCCTTGGCGATCTTCCAGGCGGTGAAGCCGGTGCGCATCGGCGGCGTCCTGGCGATGGCCGCGGCGGCGAAGGCGGTCAGGCACACCGGCGGGGTGACGTTGGAGTCCTGGGAGAGCCAGAAGATCACCATGTGCGCCGCCACCAGCAGCAGGGTCAGGGTATGGGACGACAGCGCCTGCTCGTAGAGCTGGGAGCGGAAGTCGTCGGGCACCAGGGCCAGCAGCTCGCGGGCGCTGGCGACGTCCATGGGCGCGTTCAGGGCCTCCAGGCTATCCGGGGCGGCGAGCATGAAGATCGCCCGGGCCTGCTCGGGCAGGTCACCGGCCACGATCAACTCCAGCAACTGGCCATGGGCCATCAGGCCATAGAGGGCCGGCGCCGAGAGGGTACCGAGCACGATGTAGGCGGCGGTGACCGGCAGCCCCATGCCCAATACCAGGGAGGCGATGGCGATCAGTACCAGGGTGATCAGCAGGCTACCGCCGGCCCAGTCGGCGATCATCAGCGAGAAGGTGTTGCCGATACCGGTGGTGGAGACCACGTTGACGATCAGCCCCACGGTGAGCAGCAGGATCGCCGTGGTCACCATATTGCGGGTGCCGAGCACCAGGGCCTCCAGGACCGCCCTGGGGGTCATGGGTGTCTTGGAGAGCCAGGAGGCCACCACCACCGAGAGGATGGCGATGCCGGCGGCATAGGTGGGGGTGAAGCCGTGGATCAGCGCCGCCACCAGCACCACCAGCGGCAGCAGGAAGTGCCAGCCACCCTTGAGCACCTCGACAAACCGCGGCGCCTCCTCGGTCTCGATATGCTGGGCGTTGCTGCGCTTGGCCTCGATGCGCACGAACATCGCCACCGACAGGAAGTAGAGCAGCGCCGGCAGGGCCGCCACGCCGATGATGGTGAGGTAGGAGACCTGGGTGTAGGAGGCCATGATGAAGGCTCCGGCGCCCATCACCGGCGGCATCAGCTGGCCACCGGTGGAGGCTGCGGCCTCGACCCCGGCGGCGAAGCGCGGCGGGAAGCCGGCCTTGCGCATCAGCGGGATGGTGATGACCCCGGTGGAGACGGTGTTGGCGACGCTGGAGCCGGAGACCGAGCCCATCAACCCCGAGGAGAAGACCGCCACGAAGCCGGGGCCGCCGATGAAACGACCGGCGGCGCAGCGGGCCAGCTCGATGATGAAGTCGCCGGCACCGGAGCGGACCAGGAAGGCGCCGAACAGGATGAACATGAACACATAGGACCAGGAGATGCGGGCGATGGAGCCGAGCATGCCGTCGCCGCCCAGGTAGCTGCGGAAGAGCACCGTCTCCCAGGTCAGCCCCGGAAAGCCGAACACCCCGCTCACGTAGCGGCCCCACCAGGCCACGTAGGTGAGCGCCACCAGGCACAGCAGCGGGATGAACCAGCCGGTGGTGCGGCGGGCGAACTCGAGCACCAGGGCCAGGGCGACGATGGAGACGATCCAGTCGGCGGCGGAGAAGCGCACCCCGCGGGCGTAGAGGGCGTCCTCGAAACCGATCAGGTAGAAGGCGCAGCCCAGCGCGGCCAGGCCGAGCAGGATATCGACCGCCAGCACCAGCCGTGCCCCGCCGGCGGAACGTGCCTTGAGCATCGGCACCGAGAGGGCGCAGAGCAGGCCGAACATGCCGAAGTGCAGGGCGCTGACCCACACCTCGGAGAGGGTACCCAGGGTGTTGAAGTAGAGATGCGACAGGGCCACGACGATGGCCAGGGCGAACAGCACCCGGCCGAGCCAGGGGTGCTCGAGGCGTTCGGGCGCCTCGCTGGCGGCCTCGTCGCGCGCCTCGGGGGGTGACGTAGTATTCATGGGCGTTCTCACGGAGCTGGCGTGGATGGGGGAGGCGGAAGTTGGCGCAACGGTGGTCTCGGGCGAAACGGGGCTGTTGCCGGAGACAAGCCTCCGAGAAGGCGCTGTGAACCCCTCCCTGGGCGCTACATCCTTCCTGCGGCG
The DNA here is from genome assembly GCF_059509875.1 of Halomonas sp. LMYGS-3. Lineage (NCBI taxonomy): Bacteria > Pseudomonadati > Pseudomonadota > Gammaproteobacteria > Oceanospirillales > Halomonadaceae > Halomonas > Halomonas sp. LMYGS-3. The sequence continues at coordinate 199,332 of NZ_JCAKFQ010000006.1, forward strand.
CTCTCGCATCCTGCTCCGCTTGCAGGGCCTGGGTTGGCCATCCTTGGCCAACCCGTTCGGCGGGAAGAACATCCAGCTGGTGTTCTTCTCCTTCCGCCTCACCCCTGAAGGATGACCTTCTCTTCGGCTTGTCCCCGGCCGCCCCTTCGAAGACTCAATTCACCGTTTTTCTTACCCCTCGAGCAGATGCTCGGGGATTTCCAGCCCCTGCTCCTGGAAGTAGCGGGCCGCACCCGGATGCAGCGGCATGGGCAGGCCGTCGAGCGCCTTCTCCAGCGCCATGTCGCGGGTCGCCGGGTGGATGTTGTTGAGGAAGGGCAGGTTCTCGAACATCGCCTTGGTGATCTGGTAGACGTGCGCCTCCGGCACGTCGGCGTTGACCACCAGGATGTTGGGTTGGGCGATGGTGTGCACCGCCTCGTCCTGACCGGGATAGGTGCCGGCAGGGATCTCGTAGGGGCTCCACACCGGGTAGTCGCGGTTGATGCGCTCGAGCTGCGCCTCGGTGACATTCAGAATAGCGATGTCACCACCCATGTTGGCGAAGGCGCTGGTCACCGCCGAGGCGGGCACACCGGCGGGAATGTTCATGCCGTCGATGTTGCCGTTCTGCATGGAGTCGGCACTGGGGCCGTAGCCGAGGTAGGCCAGGTTCATCTGCTCCGGGTCGATGTCGAGACCGGCAAGAATCTGCCGACCGGAGCCCTCGGTGCCGGAGTTGCGGGCGCCGATGGAGAAGCCGCGGCCGTAGAGCTGGGCCAGGTCGTCGATGGTGCCGCTCTCGACTCGGTCGCTGCGCATCACGAAGTGCTCGACGTTCTGCCACAGCATGGAGACCGAGCGGATGTTGTCGTAGGCCTGGGGCACCGGGCCGCTGCCGTTCCAGGCCCAGGCGCCGTAGAGGGCCTGGAGAATACCGAACTGGGCCTGGCCGTCGTCCATCAGGCGCAGGTTTTCGGCGGAACCCGCGGAGCTGATGGCCGAGACGGTGAGATCGTGGGTTGGCTCGAGCTTGACCCGCACCAGGGTGGAGAGGGCCACGCCCACCGGGTAGAAGGTGCCGCCGGTGGTGGCGGTGCCCATGATGTACTGGCCGCCCGCGCTGCCATTCTCCTGGGCGATGGCGCCGCTGGCGGGAATGCCGAGCAGGCCGGCGGTGGCGAGACACAGGGCGGACTTGAGGAACTGGCGCTTGTGCATGGAGCTTCTCCTGTCGATGGGAGCCTGTTGTGGTTATGCCCCGAGTCGATAGCGAGAAACCTGCCAGTTGAGACGGATCGCTTTTTGCGTCAATGGATTGCATGGCATTCAGGCAGGCAGGGAGCCCGCCCCGTCGCGGCCATCGGCACGTTCTTGCCGATGGCAACGGCCTGCATCGGCAAGAACGTGCCGATCAGGCGTCACGACGGCTGCGCCGGTTCGGGCCTGCCGGTAAAGGCCTCGCGACGCAGCCCGTGCTTCTGCATCTTCTGGTTGAGGGTGCGGCGGGGCAGGTCGAGTTCCTCCAGGACCGCCTGGATGTTGCCGCCATGGCGGCTCAACGCCTCCCGCAGCAGCGCCGCCTCGAAGGCCGCCAGCTGCGCCGCCAGGGAATCCTCCTCGACGGAGGCGTCCCGAGCGTGCCACGGCAGCTCAAGCCCGAGGATGAAGCGGGTCGCCACATTGCGTAGCTCGCGCAGGTTGCCCGGCCAAGGCTGCCGCCCCAGGGTCGCCAGGAGGTCGCCATCCGGCTCGCGCAGCGGGCGCTGGTGCACCTCGGCGGCCTGACGGCAGAAGTGCTGGAACAGTAACGGGATGTCTTCGCGACGCTCGCGCAGTGGCGGGATGGTCAGCTCGGCGATGGCCAGCCGGTAGTAGAGGTCTTCGCGGAAGGCACCGTCGGCGGCCTGAGCCAGCAGGTCCACCTTGGTCGCCGCCACCACCCTCAGGTCGACGTGAAGCAGCGCATTGCTGCCCAGCCGGGTGATCTCGCCCTCCTGCAGGGCGCGCAACAGCTTGACCTGGGCCGCCAGCGGCAACGACTCCACCTCGTCGAGGAACAGGGTGCCGCCGCTGGCGTGCTCCAGGATGCCGATACGTCGTTCGCTGGCGCCGGTAAAGGCGCCCTTCTCGTGGCCGAACAGCTCCGACTCGATCAGCTCCGAGGCGATGGCACCGCAATTGAGGGCGACGAAGGGGCCGCTCGCCTCACCGGCCTCATGCAGGCAGCGCGCCACCACCTCCTTGCCGCTGCCGGTCTCCCCCAGCACCAGGACATTGGCGCGGGTCGTCGCCAGGTTGGCGAGCTGCTGGCGCAATCGCACCATGCCCGGCGCCTGGCCGAGCAGCCGGGCGGCGAGGCTCCCCTCGCGCAGGGCCCGGCGCAGGCGGCGATTCTCCAGCGCCAGGCGGCGGCGCTCCAGGGCGCGGCGCACGCACTCCTCCAGACGCTCGGGCGCAAAGGGCTTCTCGACGAAGTCCCAGGCCCCGGCGCGCATCGCCTCTACCGCCATGGGCACGTCGCCATGCCCGGTGATCAGCACCACCGGAGGCGGGTCCTCCAGGGCCAGCACCGCCTCCAGCAGCGCCCGGCCGTCCATCCCCGGCATCTTGACGTCGCTGACCAGCACACCGCAGGGCGCGTCGCCCTCGAGCGCCTCCAGCACCGGCTGGGCCCGGTCGAAAGTGCGTACCGCCAGGTCCGAGACCTCGAGCCACTGGCTCAGGGATTCACGCACGTCGGGGTCGTCGTCGACCAGCCAGATCGGCAGGGCGCCGGAAAACGTCTCATTGCTCATCCTGTCTCTCCCGGAGCGAAGACGGGGACGCGAGGCGCGGCGACCGGGGCAGCTCGACACGGAACCAGGCGCCTCCCGACGGGCGATTGCCGGCCTGGATACGCCCGCCGAGGTCCTGGACGATGCCATAGCTGATGAACAGCCCCAGCCCCAGACCATCTCCTACCGCCTTGGTGGTGAAGAACGGATCGAAGAGCTGTTCCAGGAGTTCGTCGGGAATACCGGCGCCGTTGTCGGCCACCGTCACCACCAGGCGCTCGGCCTCGGCCTCGATGGCGACCTCCAGCCACGGCTCGGCCACCCCGCGCAGGGCGTCCAGGGCATTGCGCAGCAGGTTGGTCAACAGCTGCTCGACGCGCACCTCATCGCCCAGCACCCACAGCCCCGTCTCTCCCTCGGGCAGGCGGCGCCGGGGCTGCACGCCCTGCTGTCGGCAGCGCTCCGCCAGCAGCTCGAGGACGAAGTCGAGCCGTGCCGCCACATCCACCGGCTCCCGCGCACCACCCTTGCGGGCAAACAGCTTGAGTTGGCGGATCAGGGCGCCGAGCCGCTCGCAGAGCGCCTGGATGCGCTGGAAATTGTCGTCGGCGGCCTCGGAGCGCCCCCGGGTCAGCAACCGCTGGCCATTGGCCGCATAGGTACGAATCCCAGCGAGGGGCTGGTTGAGCTCATGGGCGATGCCGGCGGCCATGGTGCCCAGGGCCGCCAGCTTGCCGGCCTGCACCAGCTCCGCCTGGGCCTCCTGCAGTTCGCGGGTCCGTTCGACCACCCGCGCCTCGAGGCGCTCGTTGGCCTCGCGGACGATCACCGCCTCACGATCCCGCAACCGCTGGCGCTTCTGTCGCTCGCGCAGCCACAGCGCCAGCAGCAGCAGCGCCAGCCATACCGCCACGCCTCCCATCAGGGCATTGCGGGCGCTGACATAGAGCGGCCGCACCGGCATCAGGTAGTGCATCGTCCAGCCCAGGGTCTCCAGCGCCAGGGTAGTGTCGACGTAGCGCTCGCCGAGCCCCGGCCCTCCCACCAGCAGCGAGGCGTCCGGCAGGCGTCGCCCCAGCGGCTCGAGCGCCTCGCCCATGAACTGGCGCTGGCGACGGATCTCCTCGCGGGCCTGCGGGGTCAGCTCGCCCAGGCGACGATAGCGCCACTCCGGGCGGCTGGAGAGGATCACCACCCCGTTGGCATCGGTGAGCAGTACCTTCTCGCCGGCCCGGCGCCAGTCCGCCTGCAGCGCCTCCAGCGAGACCTTGATCACCAGAACGCCCCGGGGCTCTCCCGGGTCACCGGGGCCCACCGCGGCGGAGACGAAATAGCCGGGGCGCCCCGTGGTGCTTCCCACGGCGAAGAACTCCCCCTGCCCCGTAGCCATGGCCTCGTAGAAGTAGGGGCGGAAGCGATAGTCATGACCCACGAAGCTGTCGGGCTCGGCATGGTTGCTGCTGGCCAGGGTCCGGCCCTCGGTGTCCAGCAGGAAGATCACCTCGGCGCCGGAACGCTCGGCCACCAGCGCCAGGAAGGCGTTGACCTGAGGCACGAAGAGCCCGGCGGACTCGAGCAGCGCCGCCTGTATCTGGGGCTGGTAGGCGAGCAGCCCCGGGAGATAAGCGAACCGCTCGAGGGCACCCTGCAGGCTGCTGCCGTAGAGCGACAGGCGGTTGTCGGCATGGCGGCGCGCCTCCGCCTGCGACTGGTCGTACTGCCAATGCCACAGCCACCAGAGGCTGGCCAGCGCCACTCCGATCAGGCCCAGGACCAGCAGGCGTCGCCATCGGCTCAAGACAGTGACCCCGGCCGAGGTGGCGGCCCCAGTCGAGGCAGAGGCAGAGTCGGCATCGGGTGCGGCAACCTCATGGGATCTCCTCCTTTCCGGTCGACGCCGCGGCGCCGGTATCCTCGATGACCGGATCATAGCACCCCGGCAGGGAGCCGGCGTTGAGCCGATGATGCCCACCCCCTCTCGCGGACAAGGCGTTATGCTGTCGGGAAACCCGTCAAAGGAAGCACCTCAATGGACGAACACGCCCTGCCCGGCCAGCACGAATTGACCATGACCGTGCTGATGACCCCCGACATGGCCAACTTCAGCGGCAAGGTGCATGGTGGCGCCATCCTCAAGAAGCTCGACGAGGTGGCCTACGCCTGCGCCAGCCGCTACTCCGGCCACTACGTGGTGACGCTCTCGGTGGACCAGGTACGCTTCAAGCAGCCGATTCACGTCGGTGAACTGGTCACCTTCCTGGCCAGCGTCAACCATGTGGGGCGCTCCTCCATGGAAGTCGGCATCAAGGTGGTGGCCGAGGACATCCAGCAGAAGATGATTCGCCACACCAACAGCTGCTACCTGACCATGGTGGCGGTGGACGCCGACGGCAGGCCGGCGCGGGTGCCACCGCTGACGCTCGCGACGCCACAGCAGAAGCTGCGCTTCGAGAAGGCCGCGCTGCGCAAGAAGCTGCGCAAGCAGGCCGAGGAGGAGGAGCGCCGCGCCCAGCAGCACCACGATGACGGCCAGGCCCGGGCCGCCGACCACCCTGGCGCTGAGGCGGGGCCACGCTGATCGGGCTGCTCGAAGGCGACAACCCGGGCAAGCGGGTCGTCGCCCTGTGTTCACCCGCAACCGATAGCGGTGATCATGCCGTCCTCGTCCAGCCGCACGTTGAGGCGGTCGGCACGATACTCGAGGGTATGCGCCTCACCGGGACGCATCACGCGGAACGCCCCGGCGCCGCTCTCCTCATGGATGGAGTGGCCCAACGTCTCGTCGTAGTGGCGCCCTACCCGATCCTGGACATGCCTGGCACCGCAGGCATCCCCCCCTCCGGTGACCCGGGGAGGCTCCGGCGCCGGTTCGCGCGGTGCGTTCGACTGCGCCATGGCGGTACAACCTGCCAGCAGCAGCAGGCCGGCAATCGACAAGAGGGGTTTCAAGGGAAGGATCATCGGGGCGCCTCCATGGCGGATGATGCGGGAAGGATGGGCACAAGCGAGCGGGCATACCGGTCGGCATGCCCGCTCGATGCGTAAGTGACGCCAACGACTGATCAGCTGGCGGCATCCTGAACGGCTTCCCCACCACGCTCGACTTCCTGGCCGGCGCCCTCGAGGGTATTGCAGCCCGCCAGTACGCCGGCGATCCGCAGCAGGGTGAAGCTCATGGCAATGGCATTCTTCATGGCATGTTCTCCTTAACACATTCGTCGTCGTCCATTCCTTGCCGCCACTATCAGCCTAGTAGCCACCCCATCGCCGTGTGTAACATCAGCGGAATCATTCCGCCTGCCGCTGGATCGCCTCGCCTCCTCGTTCGATATCCTCCCCCGCCCCACGCATGGTGTTGCAGCCGGAAAGTAGCGACAGCGTGAACAGAGACAACATGATGACGGCCAGCATGCGTTTCATATCGGACTCCTTGCTCCATGAGGGGCCTGCCATACGACCCCGTACGCTTTCACTCTAGCACCGTCTGGCAGGAAGAAAAGGTGCCCTCAGCCGAGCAACAGACGCAGGATGATGGCGGCGATCACGGCGATGGTCAGCCACTTGACCCACAGGGCCCCGCGTGGGCTGACGTTCACCTTCACCGCCAGCCAGGCGCCACACATGCTCCCCGCTGCCAGCACCAGGCCGTAGCCCCAGCGTACCTGGTCGTGATAGAGGAACACCGCCAGCGCCGGCAGGGTATAGACCAGGATGATCATCACCTTGAAGGCATTCACCTGGCCCAGGTCGATCCGGAGCATGCGGTAGAGCACCACGATGAAGAGGATGCCCACGCCCACCTGGATGAAGCCCCCATAGAGCCCGATGGCGAACATCGCCAGATAGACCGCCGGGGTGAGGCGGTCGGCGGTCAGCGGACGGGTCTCCAGGCGCGGCTGGGGCAGCAGCATCAACACCGCCGAGCCGGCCATCACCGCGATCAGGAGCGCCTCGAACAGGGCATCGCTGACCCTCAGCGCCAGCCAGGCGCCAAGCAACGAGCCGGCCACCGCCGGCACCGACAGCCGCAGGCTCAGGCCCACATGGCGAGCCCCGGCACGCAGGAAGCTGACCACCGCCGAGACGCTCTGCAGCACGATGGAGACCCGGTTGGTCCCGTTGGCGACCTGGGGCGAGAGGCCGAGGAACATCAGCAGCGGGAGGGTCAGCATCGAGCCCCCCGCCGAGAGCACATTGATGAAGCCGGCCACCATACCGATGACCAGCAGCGCCAGCACCTCGAAAAGCGTCATGCAGGATTCCTTTCCGTGGCGATCCAAAGGGCTGCCCAGCATAGCCGGTGCGCCCGGCAGGGGGAAATCGGGGCGTCGAGAACCGGAGCTTCTGTGTCATGATGCTCATCAGGCAAGTGATGAGGAGACCCGCAGTGTCAGACTTCGTGCCGGATGAGCGCCTGGTGGAAGACACCTACCCCGTGACCGAGCTGCCGCTGTGCCAGCTGCGGCTGATGAACGATGCCCGCTATCCCTGGCTGGTCCTGGTGCCGCGTCGCCACGGCGTCAGCGAGGTGTACCAGCTCGACGACGTCGAGCAGCAGCAGCTGTGGCGGGAAGCCACCCGGGTAGGCCAGGCGCTCCAGGAGCGTCTCGGGGGCGACAAGCTCAACATCGCCAGTCTCGGCAACGTGGTCGCCCAGCTGCATGTCCATGTGGTCGTCCGGCGCCATGGCGATGCCGCCTGGCCGGGGCCGGTGTGGGGACGGGGCGAGCCCGAGCCCTACGACCTGGATGCCCTGGCCGCCATGCGCGATCAACTGCTGGCGCAGATCGAGGGGCTGGCGCTCGAGTAGTCACCCGCCGAGGGGGTGGCGAGGCGCCCCTTCGGCGGTCCCGCGAGCGGGCGGCTCGCCCAGCAGGGGGACGGTCGTCGGCTGGCTGACACCGGTGATCGACAGCGACACGCCGAGCACCACGATGGCCAGTCCGCCGCCCAGGGCCGCCCAGCTCAGCAGGCGCCCGGCACGCTGGACGCTGCTCTGGCGGGCCAGGCGGCGCTCTGCCCAGCCCCGTGCCACGACGCTGGCCAGCGCCAGCCCCGAGACCGTCAGCGCCGTGCCCAGCGACATCACCAGCACCGCCGCCACCCCGACCGGGAACTGCCCCAGCAGGGTCGCGGCCCCCAGCAGCAGCACGCCACCGCTGCAGGGACGGATGCCGATGGCCACCACCGTGACCAGGGCGGTGCGCCAGTCGCCCGCCTGACGGGGATCCACATGGTGGTGCCCGCCGCAGCAGTGGTGGCCATGGTCAAGTCCGTGCTGGTGATCGTGCGCCGGGCCCACGTCGTCGGCCACCAGCGGCAACGGACGGCGCAGCTGGCGAATGGCGCGCAGGCAGAGCCAGGCCCCCAGCAGCGCCACCATGATGAAGCTCGCCTGCTCCACCCAGGCCACGCTGCCCATCGCCTGGCGGGTCAACCAGCCCAGGCCGTGCACCAGCACCACGATCAGGGTGATGGCCACCAGCCCCTGCAGCAGGGAAGCGGCGAAGGAGAGCGCCAGCGCACGCCGCACGGCACCGCCCTGGGAGAGCAGGTAGGTGGTCAGCACCGCCTTGCCGTGACCGGGACCGGCGGCATGGAAGACCCCGTAGCCGAAGCTGATCCCGAGCAGGGTCACCCAGGTGGCCGGCGAGGGGGTGCCGGAGAGCTCGGAGATGGCCAGGGTCAAGGCGCGGTGGAAGTCGCGCTGCCAGGCCACCAGTTGCAGGGTCAGCGACTGGAAACCACCCAGAACGACCAGCTGATAGCCCAGGGCCGTCAGCAGTATCGCTCCAGCCACCAGCAGCAGCGTTCTTCCCGTCAGCCGCATGTCACCTCCCCGGTCTCGGCGAAGTGACGACCGAGCCCCGGCTCGGCCTCATCGGTGATATCCAGCATGGAGGCCTCCATCACCCGCTCCGGATCCGGATCGGCGGGAGCGATGCGCGTGGCACACGCCTTCCCGCTCACCACCAGCGCATCATCGAGGGGCGCGCCATCCTCCTCCTCGTGCACCACTTCGATGTAGTAGCTCGGATCGAACACCTGGTAGCGCAGCGTCTTGTCGTCCAGCGACAGCGGCTCGGCCAGCGGCAGCAGGAACACGAACTCGACCCGGCCACCGCGCTCCATGACGGTGTACTCGCTGACCTCACCGAGGGCCACCCTGTCTCCGTCCAGGTGCAGTTCGGTGAAATAGCCCTGGGGCGCCAGGTTGTCGCGGATCTCCACGCCGAGCTGGTCGAGCCCCGCCTCGAGCCCCCCCTCGCCTGCCGCCCGGCCGAGCTCCTCGAGGACCACCAGGCTGTAGAAGGGATCCATGCGCCAGGACTGATGAAGCGCCTCCAGGCGCCCGTCGTCGTCGAACATGAGGCGCATGCGCAGGTCGATCCAGCCATGGGGATGAGCCTGTGCCGAGGCCGCGAGGGACAGACCGAGCGCCAGCAGGATCAGGCCGGCGAGGTGACGGCGGAGAGAGTCAGGTGTCATTGACGAGCATGCCTTCATGGTGAGTCGAGAGAGATCCGTGACACATCAGGGCAAGAGCCCCAGCCGCTCCTGGAGCTCCACGAGCAGGGGATCGAGGGTGTAGGGAGGCATCGGTCGGCCCCCACGGCTGGCCGTGACGCTGACCCGGCTGTCGTTCCCCTGCGAGCTGACCCGCAGTTGTACCCGATAACCCGGCCAGCGGGCCAGCACCGCCTCCACCCGCGCCAGGTCGGCGTCGGCATGCCGAATCACGTAGCCACGATCCAGCAGGACCGCCATGGCGGCCTCCAGGGTGACCTCCGGGGGCGTCGCGAAATTCAGCTCCCGAGGCTCGGGAGCCGGCGTCGGCGTGGCACAGCCCGCCAGCGAGAGCGTGGCCAGCACCGCGAGCAGCCGCCACCTCATGGCGCCTCTCCTGTCGGCATGGCCTCGAGGGCGCTGTGCAGGTGGCCACAGAAGTCGGCGTCGCTGGCGCTGCGCGACCGACGCAGCTCGCCCCGCCAGTCGAACAGCTGGATGTCCCGGGTGACGCGGACCTCCTCGGTGCCCGCCACCAGCGAGACCCGTTCCAGCTCGGTGGCATCATAGGTGATGCTGCCGCCAACGAAGCCGATCATCACACCACTGGAAAATCCACCACGATGCCGACCGCCCAGGCCATAGTGACCGAAGAAACCGCCGCGCTCCCAGGGATCGTAGAAATCGCCATAGCCGGGCAGCGTCCGGGCTCGCTCGGCACTGACCAGCCCCAGTGACAGGTCGGTATGACGGACCAGGAAACCCTCGGCCTCCAGCGCCGACACGGCCCGGCGCAGCAGGGACTCGGGCGAATCGTCCCCGATCGGCCAGCGGCACTCGGCGGCCGGCAGGGGCTCGGCCACCGGCAGGGCGGAAGGCGCGGTCTGGCAGCCGACCAGCACCAGCAGCAGGGGCAACGGCCAGAGGCGCATGGGCAGTCTCCCGATCATGGATGCAGGGCAGTGTACGCACGGAACCGGCCGAGTGGAAACGCTCCGGGGCTTCAGCACACCGCCGGCGCCCGCTAAGCTGGAGCAAGATTCCGTGACACGAGCGCTCCCCATGAAGATTCTCATCTGCCCGGATAGTTTCAAGGACGCCTTGCCGGCGGCAGAGGCCGCCCGGGCCATCGCCTGTGGCATCGCTCGCACCGGCGACGACCTCGCGACCCTCGAGTGCCCGCTGGCCGACGGTGGCGAAGGCAGCCTGGATGCCCTGATCGCCGCCACCGGCGCCGAGCGGCGCACGGCCGAGGTCCACGACGCCCTGGGCCGCCCGACTCGGGCGGACTGGGGCTGGCACCCGGGCAGCCGCACCGCCTACGTGGAGCTGGCCGAGGCCAGTGGCCTGCAGCAGTTGGCCCCGAGCGAGCGTACCGCCCTGCACAGCACCACCTTCGGCGTCGGCGAGCTGATCCGCGCCGCGCTCGACGCCGGCGCCGAGCGCCTGCTGCTGACCCTGGGCGGCAGCGCCACCAACGATGGCGGTGCCGGGATGCTCGGCGCCCTGGGGGCCCGACTGCGGGACGCCGAGGGCAACGAGCTCGCCCCCGGCGGCGCGGCACTCGAGCGGCTCGCCGAGTTCGACCTCTCCGGGCTCGACCCGCGCCTGGGCGGGCTGCGCGTGGAAGCCGCGGTGGATGTCGACAACCCGCTGCTGGGCGGCCGAGGCGCCAGTGCGGTGTTCGGCCCGCAGAAGGGCGCCAGCCCGGCCGACGTCGAGCGGCTCGATGCCGCCCTGGCCCGCTTCGCCGATCTCGCCGCCGAGGCGCTGGGCGAGGATCACCGTGACCTGGCCGGTGCCGGTGCCGCCGGCGGCATGGGCTTCGCCGCCCGGGCCTTCCTCGCGGCCGAGCTGCGCCCCGGCATCGAGCTGGTGATGGCCCAGGCCGGCTTCGATGCCCTCCTCGAGGAGGCCGATCTGGTGATCACCGGCGAGGGCCAGCTCGACGGCCAGAGCCTGGCCGGCAAGACCCCGGTGGGGATATCACGAGCGGCGCGGCGCAAGGGGGTGCCGGTGGTGGTGCTCGCCGGGCGTCTGGCGCCGGGCTGGCAGGCGGCCTTCGACGAGGGGGTCACCGCCGCCTTCGCCCTGGCCGATGGCCCCATGGGCCTCGACGAGGCCCTCGCGCGCTGCGCCGAGCTGCTGGCCGACCGGGCCGAGAGCCTGGCGCGGCTGCTGCTGTCGGTCCCCCACCGGGCGTGACGCCGCCCATCCGGGCGGCGTCATCGTGTCCGCGTCATGCCTCGTCGTCAGTGCCCTCCGCCGTCTCTTCGGCGGCGGCTCGGCGCAGATGAGCCGGCAGCGGCTTTTTCATACGCACCCCCAGGCGCTGCAGCTCGCCGGCCTGGGCCACCAGGCTGCCCTGACCGGTGGCGAGCCGCCCCATCGCCTGGCGATGACTCTCCCGCGCCCGCTCGAGGTGGCGCCCGATCTCCTCGAGGCTCTCGACGAAGCCACTGAACTTGGTCAGCAGCCGCTCGGCCCGCTCGCCGATCAGCCGCGCATTGTCGTTCTGGCGCTCCAGGCTCCACAGGCCGGCCACGGTGCGCAGGCTGGCCAGCAGGGTAGTGGGGGTGACCAGCACCACCTGGCGGGAGAAGGCATCCTGGAAGAGCTCGGGGTCGCGCTCGAAGGCGGCGGCGAAGGCCGGCTCCACCGGCACGAAGAGGAACACGAAGTCCGGGGAGTTGAGCCCCGGCAGGTCGGGGTAGGCCTTGGCCGCCAGGCCGCTGACATGGTCGCGCAGCGACTGCAGGTGCGCCTTCAGCGCCGCTTCGCGCTCGGCCTCGTCGTCGGCATTGACCACCCGGGTCCAGGCGGTCAACGAGACCTTGGCGTCGATGATCAGGTGGCGCTCCTCGGGCAGGTAGATCACCGCATCGGGGCGCTGGCGACCCTGCTCGCCGTGCAGCGAGACCTCGCGGCGATACTCGATGTCGCGGCGCAGGCCGCTGCGCTCGAGCACCGTCTCGAGCATCAACTCGCCCCAGTTGCCCTGCACCTTGCGATCGCCCTTGAGGGCCCGGGCCAGCTCACCGGCCTCGTCGCCCAGGCGGGCGTTGAGCCCGGCCAGCTGCTCGAGCTGGGCCTTGAGCGAGCCGCGCTCACGCTGCTCCTGGCCGTGCAGCTCCTCGACCCGGCGACGAAACTGGTCGACCTGTTCGCGGAAAGGCCTCAGCAGTGCCTCCAGGCTGTCGCGGCTCTGCGCGCTGAAGGCGCGCTGGCGATCCTCGAAGATGCGCCCGGCGAGCTGGTGGAACTCCTCCTTGAGCCCCGCCCGCGCCTCCTCCAGCAGGGCCAGTTGCTCGCGGTGTCGGCTCGCCAGCTGTTCCCGTTCGGCCTCGAGCCACGCGCAGCGCTCGCGGCGCTCGGCGAGCTGCTCCCGGGCCGCGGCCAGCGCCGCCTCGGTGGCCTCGAGTCGCTCACGGCTGGCATCGAGCTGGGCATCGCTGTGGACCAGCTCCTGCTCGAGGCGCCGGGCATCGGCGTCTGCCGCCGTCCGCGCCGTCTCCAGCTCGGTCAGCCGCGCCACAGCCCTGGCCAGACGCCGGCGCCAGGCCAGCGCCAGCCCGCCCGCGGTCACCAGCGTGGCGGCCAGCGCCGCCAACACGGCCCCCGGCAGGCCGGTTCCTTGCAGCGATTCGATCATCGTGTCCTCGAATGTGGAGAGAATCGGGAAAAGCCTGCCATATCAGCGAACACTGTTCGAGAGGCGCTCGGCGAAGGCTATACTCCAGCCAGGGAACGCAGGGGTGAATCATCAACGTCCCAAGAACGTCCACGGAGGATACCCCGATGAACAGACTCTTGATGGCCGCCGCGATCGCGGTCCTGACGGTCGCCATGAGCCTGCCGGCGATGGCCGATCACCGCCGTCACGGCGGCTACGGCCCGCAGGTGCACCACCACTATCACCAGCACGACTATCGCGCCGATCGGGGCCGGCACCACCACAAGCATCGGCACAAGGCGTATCGCAAGCACCGTGCCGCTCCCCCGCGCCGCGTGGTCGAGCACCACTACTACTCGGAGCGGCCGCGCCGTCACCATCATCGCGGCTACCGCGGCCATACCGATATCCCGCTGGTCACGGTGGGCGGTTATCCGGCGGTGCGTATCCAGGTCAACCACTGACCCTGCGCCAACATCGGCGCCGCGCCCCGCGAGGGCCGGCGCCGATCTTCCCGGGGAGAGGGCCCACTACTGAGCGAGCTCCTCGATCAGGCCCCTGAGCAGCCCCCAGAATTCCTCCACCGAAGCCAGTTCCGCCCGCTCGTCGGGGGAATGGGCGCCGCGGATCAGCGGGCCGAAGGAGATCATCTCCAGGTGCGGGTACTTGCCGCCGAGGATGCCGCACTCGAGCCCGGCATGGATCACCAGCACCTCGGGATCGCTGCCCAGGCACGCCCGGTGCAGGCGGCAAAAGCGCTCCAGCAGGGCGCTATCGGGGGCCGGGGTCCAGCCGGGATAGGCGTTCTCGACCCGGGTGTGGGCGCCGATCAGGTCGAACAGCGCCCGGAAGCGGTCGGTCAGGTCGGCGGTGGCACTGTCACGCAGGGAACGCACCAGGGCGCAGAGGTGGAAGCGCCCGTCCTCGAGGCTGACCACGCCCAGGTTGTTGGACGTCTCCACCACCCCGGGCACCTCGGCGCTCATGCGCTCGACGCCGCAGGGCGCCACGTGCACCGCGCCGATCAGCATACGACTGGCATGGGGAGTGAGGGCCTCGGCGGGCCGCGCGTCCGGTGACTCGAGCGTCAGCGACAGCCCCTCGTCCACCCCGGCCAGCTCGTCACGCAGCTCGGCCTCGAGCGCCGCCACGCGCTCGCGGGCATGAGCGAGCTCATCGGCCGGCAACGCCAGGGTGGCGAAGGCCTCCCGCGGCAGGGCATTGCGCAGGGTACCGCCGTGGTAGTCGATCAGGCGCGCATCGAAGGCCTCGAGCGCCCGCAGTACCCGTACCAGCAGGCGGTTGGCGTTGCCGCGGCCCTTGTGGATGTCGATCCCCGAGTGACCGCCTCTCAGGCCGGTCAGCGACAGCCGCAGGGCGACCTCGTCGTCGGCCAGGGCAGCGGTGGGCAACTGGGCCTCGACCACCACATCGGCGCCACCGGCACAGCCGATGAACACCTGGCCGCGGTCCTCGGAGTCCAGGTTCAGCAGCACCCGTCCCTCCAGCCAGTCCTCGGCCAGGTTCAGGGCGCCCCCCATGCCGGACTCCTCCTCCAGGGTGAACAGCGCCTCCAGCGGGCCGTGCACCAGGGCCTCGTCCTCGAGAATCGCCAGCGCCGCCGCCACGCCCAGGCCGTTGTCGGCGCCCAGGGTGGTATGGCGGGCATGCAGCCAGCCGTCGACCACGTAGGTGTCGATGGGATCACGGGTGAAATCGTGAGGGTGGTCGGCGTTGGCCTGGGCCACCATGTCCAGGTGGCCCTGCAGGATCACGCCGGGGGCCTGCTCGTGGCCGGGAGTGGCGGCCTTGCGGATGCGCAGGTTGCCGAAGGCGTCGCGGTCGTGGGCGAGGCCGCGTGTCTCGGCCCACTGCTCGAGGCGGGCGACCAGGGCCGCCTCGTGGCCGGAGGGCCGCGGCGTGTTGCACAGGGTGCGGAAGTGACGCCATAGCGGCTGCGGCGAGAGTTGCTCGAGATGTGCGTTCATGACGGTTCTTCATCGATGTTAACCGGCCTACCTTACCCACGCGCCCGTGGCATGGAAAGTCTCAGTCGACCCGTGCGCGCAGGGCCGCCACCGCCCGGCGCAGCCGAGTGGTGACCTCCCGCTGCCCCGACACCCCCAGCCGGGCCGGCTCGCTCCCCTGGAAGGCCCAGGCCACCAGCAGGCAGAGGTCCGGATCATCGGGGGACGTGCCGGTGGCCAGGGCCCGGCAGGCCAGCGCCTGCAGCGCCGGCCGCGCCAGGGCCGGCGCGCGCTGGCCGAAGGCCACATCGTCGATATCGCGCAGATCGCCCGGGGACGGTACCGGGCCCTCGCCCTCGGCCAGCAGGGCCGCCGCCACCTCAGGCTCGAGCCCCGCGAGCTCGAAGGCCAGTAGCCCCGGCAGCTGGCGGCGAAAGCGGGCCTCGAGCTCGTCGCCCAGCCGCTCGCCGCGGGCACTGATCGGCAGCGCCACCATCAGGGCATGCTCACCGGTGGCCGTCTCGCGGGTCAGCCCCAGGCGCACGGCGCGAAAGCCCAGCGCCTGCCAGAAGGCGATCAACCCCGGCTCGGCGCCGAAGCTCGCCCCCAGCAGGTCGATCGAATCGCGGCGGGCTCGCTCCCGTTCGGCCTCGAGCAGGCGTCGGCCGAGGCCATGACGGCGCCGGTTCGGGTGCACGGCGATCCGCAGCACCCGTCGCAGCCGCCCCTCCAGGGCCTCGCGGCAACCGGCGTGGGCGGCCAGCGACTGGGCCATCAGGTGGCCGCGCGGCCGCCGCTCCCCCCGCGCCACCCGCTCGGCCAGTGCGGTATCGAAGCCGCCCTCGTCGGTGGTGACCAGCACCGCCAGGGGGCGAGCCCCCGACTCGAGACAGGCGATGCCCACGCCGGGCCCATCCAGCAGCCGCCGCAGGTCGCTCGGGGTGGTGCGGTAGTGCGCCTGAACCAGCAGGCCGAACAGCTCGTTCAGGCGCGGCTCGTCGTCGGCCAGTTCGTCACGCCGAACGCGCCGCAGCGTCGGTGAGGCGTCCGGGACGTCGCCGGGTTCGGCATCGAGCAGCAGCAGGCGGGTGACCAGGGCCTCCAGCGGATCCCCGGCGGCCCAGCGGATGGGTTCGCCCAGGTGACACTCCTGCCACTCGGGGGTGCGGCGCTCGAGGCGCCGGCGGAAGCGCAGGGCGAAACCACGCCCCGAGCCCTCGTAGCCATGCACCGTGGTGGCGAAGGCGATGCGCGGGAAGGCCTCGAGCCAATCACCGAGCAGGGTCGCGGGAATCGCCGCCGCCTCGTCCACCAGCAGCCACTGGCCGGGCCCGCCCACCTCTCCCCGCCGGGCCAGTGCGGTGAGCTCGTCAGGAGGCAGGAAGTCGACCCGGCCCGCGCCGAGCGCGAAGGCATGGCCTTGGCGACGGCCCTCGGGACAGAGCGCCTCGAGGCGCTCGAACAGCGCCGCCACGGCCGCCGGGCGCGGTGCCGTCACCAGGAGCCGGGGCTCGCCCGCGGCCAAGCGCCGGGCACAGGCGATGCCCAGCGCCGCGCTCTTGCCACGGCCGCGGTCGGCAGTGAGCACCAGCGGGCGGCGGCGGCGCAGGCGGGCGAGCCGCGCCACGGCGTCGGCCTGGTCGCGGGTCAGGCAATCGGCGTCTGGCGAAGGCGGGGCGGCGGGCGCCGAGGGCGGCAGCGGCGGCAATTGCGGGTCGCCATCGGCGGGCCACGCCACGACGCCGGGGGAAACGGCGAGCAGCCGCGCCAGGCGCTGCAGGTAGTGGGCGGTGAGGTGCTCGGCCCGATGGGGGTGCTCTGCCAGGCGAGTGTAGTCGGCATCGGGGCGCGCCCCCCAGTCGGGAGGCGTCATCAGCACCAGCAGGCTCCCTGCCTGCAGGGTACCGGACAGCGCCCCGAAGGCGTCGGGATCGAAGCCGGCATCGTCGGACACCGCATCGATCACCAGCAGCCCCTGCTCGCCGCCCAGCCGGGTGCGGGCCTTGGCCGGCGCCAGCCAGTCCCGGGCCTCGAGCCCATCGGGCGCCTGAGGCGAGACCCAGAGCGGCGAGCGCCAGCGACGGGCCCGCCAGAGCGCCAGGGCCCGGGAGCGACACGCCTCGGGCTCGCCGGTCAGCCAGACCAGGCCACGCCAGCGTCGCTCGGCCAGGGCGTCGGCATGTTCGACCAACGCCTCGATGGCCGCCGTCGAGCGCTCGTCATGCATGGAAGGGGATCTCCTTCGAGGCTGAACTTTAGTCTTATCTTTGCACGGTATTCAACGCAGCGGGTGACATCCGCCATGCTAATTGAGGGTGCACTGAACCATTCAAACCCTTGATTGAAAACTCTTTCAGCCGAGCGCCCGGGCCGTCCTCGCCCTCTCACGGCCATGCGGCCACCCCCGTCGAGCCCTCTCGATTGTGCTAGCTTGTCTTGCATGCCGACCTGCCCACCCGGTCAAGCCCGCCGGGACAGGCGGTGCCGCCATCGACCGGCAGACTACAACGGATGCGGCCTCGGCGTTTCTGCTTCTGCTCGACAACAGAAAAACCCATCAGGGAGCGCACCATGAAGAAGATGACCACGTTTGCCCTCACCGGCCTGGCGGCCGGTGTTGCCCTAGCGGCCCTCTCCTTTACCGCCCAGGCCCAGGAGCGGTGGACCATGACCACCACCTGGCCGGACAGTCTGGATCTGATCGAGATCGACCGTCACTGGGTGGAGCTGGTCAACAAGCTGGCCGGCGACGAACTGGAGATCGAATTCCGTGCCGGCGGCACCCTGATGCCCGGCACCGAAGTGTTCGACGCCACCGAGACCGGCAGCATCGAGGCCGCCGGCGACTGGCCCGGGTACTGGGCCGGCCGCAGTTCGGCGTTCTCGCCCCTGGCCGCCACGCCCAGCCTGTTCAATGGCTTCGACTACCTGAACTGGATCCAGCAGTGGGGTGGCTTCGAGCTCTATCAGGAGGTCTATGGCCAGTACAACATGGTCTACCTGCCCTACGGTATCACCAACAACGAGTCGGGCTTCATGGGGCGCACCCCCATCGAGAGCCTGGCCGACCTGGACGGCAAGCGCCTGCGTCTCTCGGGCCGCGACCAGGGCCGGGTGCTGGAGCGCCTGGGCGGCTCCCAGGTCACCCTGTCCGGCGGCGAGATCTACCAGGCGGTGGAACGCGGCGTGGTGGACGGGGCCGAGTTCTCCACCCCCGGGGTCGACTATAACGCCGGCTTCGCCGAGGTGGTGGAATACTGGGCGACGCCCGGCTGGCACCAGTCGGCCAGCGTGTTCGGGGTGATGATCAACAAGGACGCCTGGGACGCCCTCTCCGAGGAGACCCAGGAGAAGCTGAAGATCGCCGCCGATGCCACCCTGGCCTGGTCGCTGGCCTGGTCCGAGCGCGAGTCGACCGAGGGTACCATCAAGTTCCAGGAAGCCGGTGTGGAGATCTCCACCTATGACGCCGAGGACATGGCCCGCATCCAGGAAGTGACCAACGAAGTGATCGTGGAAGGTGCCTGCGAGGACCCCATGCATGCCAAGGTGTATCACTCCATGGTCAGCTACCTGCAGCACTATGCCAACTGGCGCGATGTCTCGGTTCCCTACAACATGAGCCGCAGCTTCGACAACCTGCCCGACCTCGAGGCCATCGAAGCCTGTCTGTAAGACGCTCCTTGGTCGCCCCGGCTCTCACGCCGGGGCGTTTCAGTCCTGAGGTCGGAGACCGTACGCCATGAATGCGATTGCCAAGGCGATCGATGCCCTCAATGAAGTGTTCGGACGGGTCATCGCGCCGCTGATCGCCGTCATCACCCTGATAGTGCTCTACGACATCGCCCTGCGCCTGTTCACCGGGCGCCCCAGCGACTGGGCCTTCGACATCACCAAGATGCTGTTCGGCGCCCATTTCATGCTGATGGCCGCCTATGGCCTGCGCCATCACGCCCACGTCGAGGTCGACGTGCTCAAGCGCCTGCTCTCGCGCAGGAAACAGGCTGCGCTCGAACTGCTCGGCTACCTGATCTTCTTCGTGCCCTTCATCTGGATGCTGGTGACGCTGGGCTGGAGCTTCTTCATGCGTTCCTTCAGCCGCGGCGAGACCACCTATGGCATCGTCTCGATTCCGGTCTATCCAGTGAAGGGCGTCATCGTCATCGCCGCCGTGCTGATCCTGCTCCAGGCCATCGCCATCGTCATCCGTGCCATCAAGGAATTGCGCCAGGAGGCCTCGGCATGAGTGCGGAACTGCTCACCCTGTTCATGTTCGGCGGTCTGCTGGTGGGCCTGTTCATGGGCCATCCGCTGGCCTTCGTGCTGGGCGGCGTGGCGGTCATCGGCGCCTGGCTCGGCCCCGGCCCCCGCGTCCTCGGCACCATCATCAACAACATCTATGGCAATGCCATGGACAACTACGTGCTGGTGGCCATTCCGCTGTTCGTGCTGATGGCGCGCTTCCTCAACGACTCGGGGGTCACCGAGAAGATGTTCGAGGCGATGCGCCTGCTGCTGGCCAACCTGCGCGGTGGCCTGGCGTTGACCGTGGTCATCGTCTCGGTGCTGCTCGCCGCCACCACCGGTATCGTCGGTGCCTCCATCGCGGTGATGGGCATGATCGCCCTGGCCCCGATGCTCAAGTACGGCTACAACAAGGAGCTCAGCAGCGGTGTGATCATGGCCAGCGGCTGCCTGGGGATCCTGATCCCGCCCAGCATCATGCTGATCCTGATGGCCAGCTACTCGCCGGTCTCGGTGGGCGCGCTGTTCGCTGGGGCCCTGGTGCCGGGGCTGCTGCTGGGCGCGATGTACGCCCTCTACGTGCTGCTGATCTGCCTGGTGAAGCCCAGCTACGGCCCGCCGGTGCCCGCCGAGGAGCGCGCCGAGACCTCGACCGGACAGCTGCTGATCATGCTGGCCAAATACGTGCTGCCGCCCATGACCCTGATCCTCGGCGTGCTGGGCGCGCTGTTCACCGGTATCGCCACCGCCACCGAGGCCTCGGCCATCGGCGTGGGCATCGCCTTCCTGCTGTTCCTGATCTTCGGCGACCGCAAGCTCACCACCTGCTTCAGGACGCTGATCGATGCCAGCAAGACCACCACCATGGTGATGCTGGTGCTGGTCGGGGCGACCGCCTTCACCGGCGTGTTCTCGCGTGGCGGCGGCATGACGGTGATCAGCGAACTCGTCATGGCCATGCCCGGCGGTACCACCGGTGCGCTGATCCTGATGCTGTTCCTGGTCTTCATCCTGGGGATGTTCCTCGACTGGACCGGCATCGTGCTGCTCAGCTTCCCGATCATGCTGCCCATCGTCGCCGACATGGGCGTGGACGTGCTGTGGTTCGTGGTGATGGTGGCCGTGGTCTTGCAGACGTCCTTCCTGACGCCGCCGTTCGGCTATGCGCTGTTCTACCTCAAGGGCGTGGCCCCCAAGGGCGTCGAGATCGTCGACCTGTACAAGGCGGTGATACCCTTCTGTGCGCTGATCGTGCTGGCCTGCCTGTTGATGGCCTTCTTCCCGGCGCTGGTCACCGGCCTGCCATCGGTCCTGCTCGGCTACTGAAGCGAGCCGGCATTGCGACCCCGGGTGCCCGTATCGCGAGATACGGGCGCCTTGTCTTGCTCCAGGTCAGCAGGAGCGGGCTGCAGAGCCATGCGCCAACTGATATCATTTGCAGCCGCCATCGCCTCGCATTCCGCCCCTCGCTCGTGCGCCGGGCAATGAAGGAGCTCTCGCTTGTTCCGATCCACCACTACCGGGCTGTCCGGCGTGACGCGCCGACTCACGAACCGCATGACTCCCTGGCCCCTGCTGATTCTCGCCGTGGCCTCGTTCGTGGCGCTCCCGGTCATCGTGGTACTCGCCCATATCGTCATGCCTACCGAGGGCATCTGGCAGCACCTCGCCAGCACGGTGCTGGGACGCTACCTGAGCAATACGCTCTACCTGGTGGTCACGGTGGGCCTGGGCACCGCGATAATCGGCACCGGCACGGCCTGGCTGGTGGTGATGTGCCGCTTCCCGGGAAAGCGCGTCTTCGAGTGGGCGCTGCTGCTGCCGCTGGCGGTCCCCACCTATGTGATCGCCTACGCCTACACCGATTTCCTGCAGTACGCAGGCCCCTTGCAGACCTGGCTACGGGAGATCTTCGACTGGGGCCGCGGCGACTACTACTTTCCCAATATCCGCTCGTTGGGCGGTGCCGCCACGCTGATCACCCTGGTGCTCTACCCCTACGTCTATCTGCTGTCACGGGCAGCCTTCCTCGAACAGTCGGTGTGCGTGCTCGATGTGGGGCGCACGCTGGGCCGCGGGCCCTGGCGCCTGTTCGCCACCGTCGCCGTACCGTTGGCCCGCCCGGCCATCGTCGGGGGCGTCTCGCTGGTGCTGATGGAGACGCTCAACGAGTTCGGTGCGGTGCAGTTCTTCGGCGTCGACACCTTCACCACGGGCATCTATCGCACCTGGTTCGGGCTCGGCGAGCAGGTCGCTGCCGCCCAGCTCGCCGCCTGCCTGCTGGTCTTCGTCATCGCGCTGGTGCTGCTCGAGCGCTGGTCGCGCGGCAAACGCAAGTATTTCCATACCACCAACCGCTATCAGCAGTTGCCCGAGTATCGCCTCCACGGCTGGTGTGCGGCCGGCGCGTTCACCGCCTGCGCCCTGCCGGTGCTGATCGGCTTCCTGATTCCCAGCGGCCTGCTGGCCCAGCTTGCCATCGTCAAGGGCGACGCCCTGCTGGGCACGCGCTTTCTCGACTTCGCCTGGAACAGCCTGCTATTGGCGGCGATCGCGGCAGCGATCGCGGTGGGGCTGGCGATATTCCTCAGCTACGGAGTGCGTCTCCACGACAGCCCCCTGACCCGGTTCGCCACGCGGATCGCCTCCATGGGCTATGCCATCCCCGGCTCGGTGATCGCCGTCGGCATTCTGATTCCCTTCGCCTGGCTCGACAACACCATCAACACCTGGCTGCATGTCCACTACGGCATGATCGTCGGCCTGATCTTCAGCGGCTCGGCCTTCATCCTGGTCTATGCCTACGTGGTGCGCTTCCTGGCGGTCTCGTTCAATACCGTGGAGGCCAGCCTCGGCAAGGTGACACCGAGCATGGATGCCGCCTCACGCACCCTGGGCCAGACCGCCGGCGGCACGCTGCGCCACGTGCATACGCCGATCATGCGCGGCAGCCTGCTGGCGGCGGGAATCCTGGTGTTCGTCGACGTGATGAAGGAACTGCCGGCGACCATCATCCTGCGCCCCTTCAACTTCGACACCCTGGCGGTCCGGGCCTACAGCCTGGCCTCCGACGAGCGGCTCGCCGAGGCCTCGACGGCGTCGCTGGCCATCGTGGCCGTCGGCATCATTCCCGTGATTCTGCTCAGCGTGGCCATGCGCCGTTCGCGCCCCGGCTCAGACAGCGCCTGAGGGAAAGACGAATACCTGGGACAGGTCGAGGTGGATATCCACCCGCTGTCCCTCGGCCGGCAGGAAGACCCCCGGGACCCGGGCGTGCAGGTGGGCTTCGCTGCCGTCTTCGCCGTGGGCGCAGATGTGCAGCAGGCTGCTGCGTCCCAGCAGCTTGGCCATGATCACGTGGCTGTAGCGATGCGCCGGTGCCGGTTCGAAGTGCTCGGTGATGCGCAGCGCCTCGGGGCGGATCATGATCTGGGCCCGGCTTCCCTCGGACAACCAGCCGGCCTCGACCGCTCCCACCGGGGTCTGCACACGCCCCCCCCGCACCACGCCCGAAAGCTCGTTCACCTCCCCGAAGAAGGCCACCACGAAGGGGTCGCAGGGAGCGCAGTAGAGCTCGCGCGGCGTGCCCATCTGCACGATGCGCCCGTCGCGCATCAGGGCGATGCGGTCGGCCATGAACATGGCCTCTTCGGGGTCGTGCGTCACCAGCAGGGTGGCCGCGCCGACCTTCTTCAGTACGTGCAGGGTGTCGTCGCGGATGCGATCGCGCAGGCGCGCATCGAGGCTGGAAAACGGCTCGTCGAGCAGCATCAGCTGGGGGGCAGGCGCCAGCGCCCGGGCCAGCGCCACGCGCTGCTGCTGCCCCCCCGAGAGCATGTGCGGGTAGCTGTCGACATAGTCCGCCATGCCCAGCTGCTCGAGCAGCGCCAGCGCGCGCTGGCGACGCTGACGGGAGGGCTCTCCCTTGAGCCCGAAGGTGACGTTCTCGAGTACCGTGAGGTGGGGAAACAACGCCGAGTCCTGGAAGGCCAGGCCGACGTTGCGCTTCTCCGGCGGCACGTGCCGGCCCTTGGGCACGGCGATCTCGCCACCGTTGAGGGTCACGCGCCCCTGCTGGAGCACCTCGAGCCCGGCCGCGATGCGCAGCAGGGTGGTCTTGCCACAGCCAGACGGTCCCAGCAGGCAGACGACCTCGCCGGGCGACACGTCCAGGTTCACGCCCCGAACGGCGGCGAGCGTGTCGAAGGTGTGATGCACCCCTTCCATCGTCAGCGCGCTGGCCTGCCGGTGCGGGGCGTGTCTGGCTTGCATAGGGGTCGATTGGCTAGTCATGGCATCAGGACGACGTGGGCAAATGGAACAAACGCTGCCCTCATCCTACCCGAAATGTCCAGCAAATACGTTTGGAATTTACTCTCATTTGACATCTTTTCCGCAACGCCTTGCCTCGGGTCACCGTCGCGCGTCTCCATTCGTCAGGACGTGTCGCCGGCCGCTTGACGACGCACTTGCAAAACGCTTCAATAGCGCTTGACGAAATGTAACGTATTCTCATTCAAGAATCGCCTTTACTCCGCAAGGCTAACAACGAGGTGCCTACCATGTCCCACCGCTATCGTCTCGTCGTTCCATTCGCCACCGCGCTGGCCGGTTCGGCGTTTGCCGCGACGGCAGCCGCCGACGAGGTGAATCTCTACTCGGCACGCCACTACGATTCCGACGAGAAGCTCTATGCGGCCTTCACCGAGCAGACCGGGATCAAGGTCAACCTGCTGGAAGGCGACTCCGACCAGTTGATCGAGCGCATCCAGCGCGAGGGAGTGGCCAGCCCCGCCGACGTAATGATCACCGTCGACGCCGGTCGCCTGTGGCGTGCCGAGCAGGAAGGCATCTTCCAGGGCATCGAGTCCGACGTGCTCGCCGAGCGCCTACCGGAGGCCATGCGTCACCCCGAGGGCAAGTGGTTCGGTTTCAGCCAGCGGGTGAGGGCGATCTTCTACAATCCCGAGAACATCGACCCCAGCGAGGTCACCTCCTACGAGGACCTGACCGACCCGCGCTTCGAGGGTGAGGTCTGCATCCGCTCGTCGAACAACATCTACAACCAGTCGCTGCTGGCCTCGATGATCGAGCACCACGGCGCGGAAGGCGCCGAAGCGTGGGCCCAGGGCATGGTCGACAACTTTGCCCGCCAGCCCGAGGGCGGCGACACCGACCAGATCCGCGCCGTCGCCAGCGGCGAGTGCGACCTGGCCGTGGCCAACCACTACTACTACGTGCGCCTGCTCAACTCCGACGACGCCGCCGATCGCGAAGTGGCCGAGAAGGTCGGCATCCTCTTCCCCAACCAGGAGGATCGCGGCATCCACGTCAACATCGGCGGCGCCGGCGTGGTCGAGGGCGCCCCCAACCGCGAGAACGCCATCCGCTTCCTCGAGTACCTCGCCTCCGACCAGGCGCAGGAGATCTTCGCGGCCGGCAACTACGAGTACCCGGTGGTGGAAGGCGTGACGATGGACGCCGCCCTCGAATCCTGGGGCGAATTCAAGAAGGATGACCTCAACGTCAGCATCCTGGGCGAGAACAACCCCGAGGCGATTCGTATCTTCGATCGCGTCGGCTGGCGCTGAAGCTCCCTTCTTGAAGGTTGCATAGCTATAGGCCCGCGGCATCCGCCGCGGGCCTTGTCGTTACCGGCCGGCTCAGAGGGCTCAATGGGCCTCGTCCCAGTTCGCCCCGCTCTCGGCCTCGACGATCAGCGGCACGCTGAGCTCGGCGGCGGCCTGCATGCGGCCCTTCACCTCCGCGATGAAGTCGTCGACCTGCGCCGCCTTGACCTCGAAGACCAGTTCGTCGTGGACCTGCATCACCATCACGGCGTCGAAAGCCTCGCCGGCGAGCCAGGCATCGACGTCGATCATGGCGCGCTTGATGATGTCCGCCGCGGTGCCCTGCATGGGGGCGTTGATGGCGGTGCGCTCGGCGCCCTGGCGCCGGGCGCGGTTCTGGGAGCGGATCTCCGGCAGGTGGAGGCGCCGGCCGAAGACGGTCTCCACGTAGCCGTCGTCGGCGGCCTGGGAGCGGATGCGCTCCATGTAGCGGGCCACCCCCGGATAGCGGTCGAAGTAGCGGTCGATGTAGGTCTGGGCCTGGTTGCGCTCGATGTGCAGCTGGCGGCCCAGCCCCCAGGCGCTCATGCCGTAGATCAGCCCGAAGTTGATCGCCTTGGCGCTGCGCCGCTGGTCGCCCGAGACCCTGTCGAGCGGCACGCCGAACACCTCGGCGGCGGTGGCGGCGTGGATATCGCGCCCCTCGGCGAAGGCCTCGAGCAGCCCCTTGTCCCCGGAGAGGTGCGCCATGATGCGCAGCTCGATCTGGGAGTAGTCGGCGGCGACGATGCGGTAGCCCGGCCGGGCGATAAAGGCCTGGCGGATGCGCCGCCCCTCCTCGGTACGAATGGGAATGTTCTGCAGGTTGGGATCGCTGGAGGAGAGCCGCCCGGTGGCGGTGACCGCCTGGTGGTAACTGGTGTGCAACCGCCCGGTCGCCTTGTTGACCAGCTTCGGCAGCTTGTCGGTGTAGGTCGACTTGAGCTTGGCCAGGCCGCGGTGCTCCATGATCACCTTGGGCAGCGGGTAGTCCAGTGCCAGTTCCTCGAGCACGGCCTCCGCGGTAGAGGGCGCCCCCTTGGGGGTCTTCTTGATCACCGGGATCTGCTGCTCCTCGAACAGGATCTGGCCGAGTTGCTTGGGCGAACCGAGGTTGAACTCGCGCCCGGCGAGCTCGAACGCCTTGGCCTCGAGCTCGCGGATGCGGGTCTCGAGCTCCCGACTCTGGACATGCAGCCGCTCGGGGTCCAGCGCCACCCCGGTACGCTCCATGCGCGAGAGCACCGGGATCAGTGGCAGCTCGATCTCCTCGAGCACACTGCCCAGCCGCCCTTCGGCCTCGACACGAGGGCGCAGCTCGCGGTGCAGGCGCAGGGTGATGTCGACGTCCTCGCAGGCGTAGGGCGCGGCCTGTTCCAGGGCGACCTGGTTGAAGGTGAGCTGCTTGGCCCCCTTGCCGGCGACCTCCTCGAAGGAGATGGTCTTCTCGCCCAGGTACTTGAGCGCCAGTGAATCCATGTCATGGCGGGTCGCCGTGGAGTCGAGCACATAGGACTCGAGCATGGTGTCCTCGAACGGCCCGGCGACACGGATGCCGTAGTTGGCCAGCACCGAGATATCGTATTTGAGGTTCTGGCCGATCTTGGTCTTGTTCTCGTCCTGCCACAGCGGCGTCAGGGCCTCGAGCACGGCCCGGCGGTCGAGCTGCGCGGGGGCATCGAGATAGTCGTGGGCCAGCGGGATATAGGCCGCCTCGCCCGGTGTGAGCGAGAGCCCCACGCCGACGATCTGGGCCTCCATGTAGTCGAGGCTGGTGGTCTCCAGGTCGAAGCAGAAGGCGTCGGCCTCCTTCAGGCGCTCGAGCCAGGCGTCGAAGTCGGCCTGCGCGAGGATGAGGTGATCCTCGCGCTCGCCGCTGCCGGCGAATTCCCTCTCGGTGCCGACGACAGGCGTCGGTTTCCCCCCCGCGACGTCGTCGACGCCCTCGTCCTCGCCCTCCAGCAGTTCGGAGAGCCAGGCCTTGAACTCGAGCTCGCGGTAGAGCTCGAGCAGTGCCTCGCGATCGGGATGGGCGATGTCCAGGTCGTCGAGCCCCACCGGCAGGTCGCAGTCGGTCTTGATGGTGGCGAGCCGGTAGGAGAGAAACGCCTGGTCGCGGTGTTCGTCGAGCTTCTTCGGCAGGGTCTTGGCGCCGCGGAAGTCGAGGCCCTTGATCCGCTCCAGGTCGGCATAGATGGCATCCAGCCCGCCGCCGACGCCCTGCAGCAGGCCAAGGGCGGTCTTCTCGCCGATCCCCGGCACCCCGGGAATGTTGTCGACCTTGTCGCCCATCAGCGCCAGGAAGTCGATGATCAACTCCGGCGGCAGGCCGAATTTCTCGTTCACGCCCGCGACATCCAGGGTCTCGTCCTTCATGGTGTTGACCAGGGTGATGTGGTCGTTGACCAGCTGGGCCATGTCCTTGTCGCCGGTGGAGATCACCGCGTCACGGCCGGCCTCGGTGGCCTGGCGTGCCAGGGTGCCGATGACGTCGTCGGCCTCGACCCCCTCGATGCACAGCAGCGGCAAGCCAAGTGCCCGCACGCAGGCGTACAGCGGCTCCACCTGGGAGCGCAGCTCATCGGGCATCGGGGGCCGGTGGGCCTTGTACCGTTCGAACAGCTCGTCGCGGAAGGTCTTGCCCTTGGCATCGAAGACCACCGCCATGGGGCTGTCCGGATAGTCCTTGATCAGCCGCTTGAGCATGTTGAGCACGCCCTTGATGGCACC
The DNA here is from genome assembly GCF_059509875.1 of Halomonas sp. LMYGS-3. NCBI lineage: Bacteria > Pseudomonadati > Pseudomonadota > Gammaproteobacteria > Oceanospirillales > Halomonadaceae > Halomonas > Halomonas sp. LMYGS-3. Next base: position 226,819 of record NZ_JCAKFQ010000006.1, read on the forward strand.
GGTGGGCTGGCCGTGGGACGTGGCCAGCGGCGGCAGGGCGTGGAAGGCACGGTAGAGATAGGAAGAACCGTCGACGAGAACGATGGGCGTGTCGGCCATGTATCGGCATCCATTGAGTCTGGGCAAGAAAGCGTGATCGTGATCATCCATGATACGCATTGCGCGCCCCTTTTGCCGCGACCCTTAGGCTGGTGGGCGGCAACGTCTTACACTGGGGGTATCGTCACTCCCTGCCGTACGCGGCCCAGGAGGTCATCATGAAGCGACTGCAACGTTCATCCGCCACCCGGCTGCTGGCACTCGGCCTCTCGCTGGCTCTCACGGGCCCGGCCCTGGCCCAGACCGCCGCCGATGTGGAGCCGGACATCACCATCCGTCAGGAGGAGGAGCGCACCATCCGCGAATACCGGGTCAACGGCGAACTCTACGCCATCGAGATCCGCCCCGCCCGTGGTCCCTCCTACTACCTGGTGGATCACGACGGCGACGGCAACTTCGAACGCCAGGAGGGCGACCGGATCGCCGTCCCCCAGTGGATACTGCGCACCTTCTGACCGGTCTTTGCCGGCGGTGAGGAGCGTCCGGCGGGGGCCGGCGAGAACGACCACGATCTGCTACCTTCGGGGCGTGCATCGCACTGCCAAGTCGCTACAATAGGCGGCTTGGCAACCCGGGTGAGAGAGACATGGCCGTATTCACACCACTTGGCGACGCACAGGTCGCGGAATTCCTGAACCGCTTCGATGCCGGGTCGCTGGTCTCCCTGGAGGGCGTACCTGCCGGTACCGAGAACACCACCTTCTTCGTCACCACCGACCGTCGCGAGCTGGTCCTGACCCTGTTCGAGCAGGGCGAGCACGAGGAGTTGCCATTCTTCGTCGAGCTGCTCGACTATCTGGACGAACACCGCCTGCCGGTCCCCGGCCCACTGCACGATCGCGACGGCATCGCCCTGCACAGCCTGGCCGGCAAGCCGGCGCTGCTGTTTCCGCGCCTGCCCGGGAAGCACCCCAAGGCCCCCAATCTGGCCCAGTGCCGGGCCCTGGGTGACGCCCTGGGCCGCATGCATCTGGTTTCCCAGCACTTCCCCGGTCACCGCCCCAACCCGCGCGACCTGCACTGGCTGCTGCCGATACACCATCGCGTGCTGGTCTACCTGTCGCCGGAAGACCAGACCCTGATGAAGGACGAGGTGGAGATCTACCAGGGCTTCTTCGGCAGTGCCCCGGAGCTGCCCCAGGGGGCCCTGCACGGCGACCTGTTCCGCGACAACACCCTGTTCGAGGGCGACCGCCTGGGTGGCATCATCGACTTCTACAACGGCTGCACCGGCGACCTGCTGTTCGACCTGGCCATCGTCATCAACGATTGGGCCACCGGGGCGGACGGCCGACTGGATGGCGAGCGCCATGACGCCATCATGCGCGCCTACCAGGCACGCCGCCCGCTCACCGCCGTGGAGCGTGATGCCTGGCCGATGATGCTGCGCCTGACCGCCCTGCGCTACTGGCTCTCGCGGCTGCTGGTGGTCTATGTGGATCCCCCGGCCCATGATCTCACGCCCCACGACCCGGAGCAGTTCCGTACCATCCTGCTGGCGCGCCTCGAGCATGGCGCCCTGCCGCTTCCGGAGGTGAATGCATGAGCCTGTCCATTGGTACCACCAGCGGCCCGGCACTGCGCGCCCGGCGCGTCTGGAACATCGATCAGTGGGGCAGCGGCTACTTCGACGTCGACGACACCGGCCACGCCCTGGTGCGTCCGCTGGGCAGCGAGGCCGAGGGGCCGGCCCTGCCGCTGGACGAGCTGGTCACGGAGCTCAAGCGGGCCGGCCTGCGACTGCCGGTGCTGGTGCGCTTCACCGACATCCTCCACGACCGGGTCGAGCAGCTCTGCGCCGCCTTCGATACCGCCATGGGAGAGGAAGCCTTCGAAGGCGGCTATACCGCCGTCTACCCGATCAAGGTCAACCAGCAGCGCCGGGTGGTCGAGGAGATACTCGCCACTCAGGAGCGCGGCCATGGTCGGGTGGGACTCGAGGCCGGGAGCAAGCCGGAGCTGCTCGCCGTCCTGGCACTCTCCGGCGACGGCCCCTCGCTGATCGTCTGCAACGGCTACAAGGATCGCGAATACGTGCGCCTGGCGCTGATGGGTGAAAAGCTCGGCCACCGGGTCTACCTGGTGGTGGAGAAGCTCTCGGAGCTGCCGCTGATCCTCGAGGAGGCCGCGGACCTCGGCGTCACGCCGCGTATCGGCCTGCGCGCCCGCCTCGCCTCGGTGGGCCGGGGACGGTGGCAGAACACCGGGGGCGAGAAGTCCAAGTTCGGCCTCACCGCCAGCCAGATCCTCGCCGTGGTCGAGCAGTTGCGCGTGGCCGACGCCCTGGGCAGCCTGCAGCTGGTGCACTTCCACCTGGGCTCGCAGATTGCCAACATCCGTGATATCCAGCGCGGCCTGCGCGAATGCGCGCGCTTCTACCAGAGCCTGGTGGCGCTGGGCGCCCCGGTGGACACCGTGGACGTGGGGGGCGGGCTGGGCATCGACTACGAGGGCACCCGCTCGCGCAGCTTCTGTTCGGCCAACTACTCCATGCTCGAGTATGCCCGTAACGTGGTCTACGCCTTCAACCAGGCCTGCCAGGAGCAGGACCTGCCGCCACCACACCTGATCAGCGAATCGGGGCGGGCGCTCACCGCTCACCACGCGGTGCTGATCAGCAACGTGATCGGCGAGGAGCGGGTCAGCGACCGGGCCCCCGAACGACGCGTCGAGGGCGATCCCCAGGTCGACGAGCTATGGCGGGTCCATAGCCTGCTGAAGGCCTCGCCGGAACCCCGGGGGCTGGTCGAGGCGTGGCACGACCTGGTGCACGCCATGGGCGAGCTGCACGAGCGCTTCGTCATCGGCATGGCCGACATCGAGGCCCGCGCCGAGGGCGAGGGCGCCTACTTCGCCGCCTGCGCCCTGCTGCGCGAACGGCTCGACACCCGCAATCGCGTGCACCGCGAGATCGCCGACGAGCTGGCCGAGAAGCTCGCCGACAAGCTGTTCGTCAACTTCTCGCTCTTCCAGTCGGTGCCCGACGTCTGGGGCATACAGCAGATCTTCCCGGTGCTGCCGCTGACCGGCCTCGACCGCGAACCCGAGCGGCGCGGGGTGATCCAGGACATCACCTGCGACAGCGACGGGCGCATCGACGGCTATGTCGACGGCCAGGGCGTCGAGACCACCCTGCCGCTGCCGGAGTGGCGCGAGGGCGAGGAGAAGCTGCTGGGCTTCTTCCTCGTCGGCGCCTACCAGGAAATCCTCGGCGACCTGCACAACCTGTTCGGTGACACCGACTCGGCAGATGCCGCCCTGGACGCCGACGGTCGCTGGGTGCTCTCCGAGGTGCTGCAGGGCGACACCGTGGCCCAGGTGCTCGGCTACGTGAACTTCGACGCCGCTGTCCTGCGCGACCGTCTGGCCGAGCAACTCGCGTCCAGCGGACTGAACGAGACCGAGCAGCAGCAGTTCCTCGACGATCTCTCCGCCGGGCTCGAGGGCTATACCTACCTGGAGTAGGCAGGACGGCCCTGGCACGAAGACGCCCCCATGGTCTCGGCCAAGGGGGCGTCTTCGTGTGCACGCCAAGCCTGCTCAGTCGACCACGCGCGTGGTCACCTCCAGACCGCCGGTGAGAGTAAAGCGCAGCTCGGAACCACGGAGCAGCGGCCCCACGCCGGCCGGGGTACCGGTCAGCACCACGTCGCCCGGCTGCAGGGTGAAGTGGCGGCTCATCTCCGCCACCAGGGTCGCTACCGGGAAGAGCATGTCCGCCCCCTCGCCATGCTGGCGCGGCTCCCCGTCGACCTCCAGGGTGAAGGTCAGGGCACTCCAGTTGGGCACCTGGGTGAGTGGCAGGAAGACCGACAGCGGGCAGGCGCCATCGAAGGCCTTGGCGATCTCCCAGGGGTGGCCCTTCTCCTTGAGCCGGGTCTGGATGTCGCGCAGCGTCAGGTCCAGCGCCAGCCCGATGCCGACCACCGCCCGCTCGGCCTCATCTGCCGTGGCATGGGAGAGCTCCTCACCGATCAGCAGCGCCAGCTCCGCCTCGTAGTGCACCTCGCCCTGGGAAAAAGGCGCGTCCAACGGCTCTTCCAGGGCCACCGCGCTGGTTGCCGGCTTGATGAACAGCAGTGGCTCGCTGGGCACCGGATTGTCCAGCTCCCTGGCGTGATCGGCGTAGTTGCGACCAACGCAGACGATCTTGCCGAGCGCATGGGGAAATTCCTGGCCATCGGTAAATCGTGGAACAAAGCGCATGGCGGGTCTTCTCCTTCTCATTATGCGTGCCGCGTTTCGGCGACAGGCGTCACAGTCTACCCCACCTGCGGCGCGGGTCCACACTCCGGGGCCGGACGGATTGCCTCAGGTCTCCGGCGTCCACTCCTCGTCCGGTGCATGGGCCAGGAAACCCGGCCGCCGCCGGCGTGCTGCAAAGGGTTCCACACAGCAGTTATCGCGTCGATTGTAGACGAAGAAGACGTTGCTGCGTGGATCCGGCGACATGTTGGCGTTGGAGCCGTGCAGGGTATTGCAGTCGAACAGCAGCAGACCGCCGGCGACCCCGGTCGGCGCCTCGATGCCATGGCGCGCGATCAGCCGGGCCAGCGCCTCGCGGCTCGGCACCCCGATCTGCTGCGTCTTGAGCGACTGCTTGTGGTGATCGTCCGGTGTCTCGCCGACACAGGGCACGAAGACCCGATGGGAGCCGGGGATCAACATCAGCGGCCCATTGAAGTGGTGATTGTCGGTGAGCACGATGGAGGCGCTCACGGCATGCATCGCCGGCATACCGTCCTCGGCGTGCCAGGTCTCGAAGTCGGAGTGCCAGCTGAAGCCCTTGCCTTCAAAGCCAGGCTTGTAGTTGATCCGCGACTGGTGCACATAGGCCTCGCCGCCAAGGATCTGGCGGGCGCGCCCCATCAACCGCTCGTCGCGAGCCAGCCGCGCGAAACGCTCGGCGAGGAAGTGCACGGCGAACAGCGAGCGGATCTCCTGGCTGTCCGGCTCGGTGATGCTGAAGTCGCGGCCACAGTAGTCATCGCGGGTCAGCAATACCCCAAGCTCCCGACGCAGTTCGGCGAGCTCGTCGCCGCTGATGAAGCCGGGTTCGAAGAGAAAACCCTGGCGCTCGAACGCGTCGAGCTGCGCCTGGCTCAGGGGACCGTCCTCGGCATGCCCCTTGACCACCGCCTCGCGACGGCTGAGCCAGGGCATGTCCAGTGGCTCGGAAAGCCGGGTGGGATAGGGGTCCTGCCCATGACGCGGCGCCCCCCTCACCCGGCTGATGGGCTCGAGAGTTTCTGCGATGGCGTAAGGATGGGTCTGTTGCGTTGTCCGGCTGGACGATGTCTGCACTGACATCTGAATCACCTCCTGTGGCTCCGTGATCAGTCTCAGCTAGCGCTCGTTCCGGCGGCGGTCCCGTCAGGGCCCACGCTGGGCACTCTGGTGGCACCCCAGTTGGGTTTCAAGGTGGCTGCCCCCGGTAGACAGGGACGAAAAAACCGCCTCATGGGCGGTTTAATATGCTGCAACTCGTTGATTGTCCCGACGCTTTTTTGGTGCCGGCACCAGGAGTCGAACCCGGGACCTACTGATTACAAGTCAGTTGCTCTACCAACTGAGCTATGCCGGCGCGGGACCGACTCTTACGAATTGCAAACCGGAAAAGGGTTGGCGTGGCTGGGGTACCAGGATTCGAACCTGGGAATGCCGATACCAAAAACCGGTGCCTTACCACTTGGCGATACCCCAGCAGTGTGGTGGCCAGAGACGGAATCGAACCGCCGACACGGGGATTTTCAATCCCCTGCTCTACCGACTGAGCTATCTGGCCGCTGCCAACGGGGCGTATTAAACCCCAAGGCATCGTGTGCGTCAACCCCTTCCGTTTCAAAAAGATGGCGCAAGAGGCGTCGGCTGCGGGGGTCACTCCCCGCGTGGCACATAGCCCTCCGCCTGGTCGGTCTCGCGGTTGTCGAGGAAGCGCTCCATCTGCTCCATCAGGTACTCCCGGGAGGCCGGATCGAGCATGTTGAGGTGCTTCTCGTTGATCAGCCGGGTCTGCAGCGCCTGCCACTCCTCCCAGGCTTTCTTCGACACGCTGGCCTGGATCTCCTGGCCCTTCTTGCCGGGCAGCGGCGGAAACGGCAGGGCTTCCAGCTCCTGTTGGTACTTGCGACAGAAGACGGTCTGGCTCATCGGAGGTTCTCCTCGTGACCGGGGACATGGGGTAGTGGCGCTCAGGGGCCGACGGGCGCCGTGAGCGCAAAGGGCGCAAGCGACGCCAGCAACGACTTCACGGGAGCCGCCAAGCCGATGCTGTCGGGCTCGCAGGGATCGTACCAGCGCCGGGCCTCACCCACCGAATCGGGCGCGGCGATCCGTGCCGGCTGCGGGGTGATCTCCAGGCGAAAGTGGCTGAAGACATGGATGAAGGGTGTCCAGCGAGGCTCGAGTTCGGCGCCGGGGGCGTGGGTATCGAGCCAGGCCCGAAGCACAGTGTCATCATCGAACTGGGGCAGGCTCCAGAGCCCGCCCCACAGGCCGCTGGAGGGGCGCTGCTCGAGCAGCACCCGGCCACGCTCGTCGCGCAGCAGCAGCATGATGGTGGCCCGCGTGGGCAGCGCCGTCTTCGGCTTCGCCTCGGGAAAGCGCCGCTCCTCGCCGCGGGCATGGGCCACGCAGACATCATGGAAGGGACAGCGCTCGCAGTCGGGGCGGCCCCGGCGGCAGAGCGTCGCGCCGAAGTCCATCATCGCCTGGGTGTAGTCGGCCAGGCGTGCTGCGGGGGTGTAGTGCTCGGCGAGCGCCCAGAGGCGACGCTCCACCGCCGGGCGGCCCGGCCAGCCCTCCACGGCATGCAGCCGGCTCAGGCTGCGCTTGACGTTGCCGTCGAGGATCACCGCTCGCCGGCCGCTGCTCTGGCTAACGATCGCCCCGGCGGTGGAGCGGCCGATGCCGGGCAGCGCGGCCAGTGCCTCGAGATCCAGCGGCAGTTCGCCGCCATGCTCCTCGACGATGACCCGGGCCGCCTGGTGCAGGTTGCGGCCCCGCGCATAGTAGCCGAGCCCCGTCCACAGGTGCAGCACCTCGTCCTGCTCGGCCGCTGCGAGCGAGGCGACGTCGGGGAAACGCGCCATGAAGCGCTCGAAATAGGGGATCACCGTGGTGACCTGGGTCTGCTGCAGCATGATCTCCGAGACCCAGACCCGGTAGGGCGTTCGCCCCTGCTGCCAGGGCAGGTCATGGCGACCGTGGTCGTCGAACCAGGCCAGCAGGCGCCGCTGAAAGACATCGGCAGGAAGCACGGGCGTCGGCATCTCCTTCATGGCGACTCCTTGCAGGGAAAGAGAGGGCAGGCGAAAAAAAGCGCCGACTCGGGGCCGGCGCAGGGACTGACTTGCTTGATACTCAGTTGAACAGACCACGCAGGGCGTCACGAAGTTCCTCGCCCGCACCTTCGCCGAGGCGCTCGTCGAGATCCTCGATGGCGCCCTCGAGTCGCCGCTCGACCTCCTCACCGGCGCGGCGGCTGACCTCGCCGCGCAGCAGCTCGGCGGCGGCGCCCCGAAAGGCGTCGCGATCGAAGCGGCACCACTCGCCGCTGTCGTCGCCCAGGCTGCCCTCGCAGCGTACCGGGAAGGGCACCCGCTCGAGCCGGGGATTGACGCGGCAGGCGGCGTCGGCGGTGTCCACGAAGCGCGCGGCGGCACGCAGGTCGAACCGCTCGCTGACCAGGTCGAGCTGCCCACTGCCGCCCATCTCGATGCCGGGGATGGTGACCCGCAGGTCGTCGCTATGGACGGTACCGTCGCGCAGCTCGAAGGTGGCCTCGGCGCGGTCGAAGCGGGTGTCGGGGTGCCAGTCGCGCGTGATCTCCTCGCCTTCCAGGGCGGCCACCGCGGTACACAACTCGCGGGAGACGTTGACCTCGAGAATGGCGCCCTCCTCGATGCGTGCCGCGAGAGGGCCGCTGAGGTGACGCTTGAGCTGCGGCCAGGTATTGCCGCGGGAGGTCAGCTCGCCTTCACTGCTGAACCGCCCGCGCAGTGGTGCCGGGTCCTCGCCGAGCGCCTCCAGCAGGGAGTCGATGCGCACCCGGGAGAGTCGCGGCGACAGCGCCCAACTCAACGGCTCGTCACGCAGCCCGAGCTCGCCACTGGCCGCCAGGGTGCCCTCGTGGAAACCGGATTCGAAGGAACGCAGACGCAGCCGGCCGTCCCCACCGGCCAGCTCGAGATTCACATCGCTGAAGTCGAGTCCCATCAGGCGCAGCTCCCCGAGGCTGAGTTGGCCGTCGAGGGCGAGCTGTGCCAGCCACTCGGCCGGCACCAGGGTGCCGGGGTCGTCGGCATGGGCCCGTTCGATGCCCGGCAGGCCACGGCGGGAAGCACTCTCGGCAGTCGGTTCCGCCGGGGGCAGGTAGGCATCCAGGTCCAGACGGTCACCCTGCAGGTCGAAGCCGAGCAGCCGGCCATCGAGTCCGGCGGCCAGGCGCCCGGTGAAGGTGCTGCCGTCCAGCACCAGGGTCAGGCCGGCCAGCTCGAGGCGTTCCAGATTGCCCTGCACCGGACTGGTCAGGGCCACGTCGGAGAGCGCCGAGTCGCTGGCCATCGTGGGCATCATGTCCAGCCGGGTGAGCCAGGGACGCAGCGACAACGGTGCCAGACGCAGTTGACCACTGTAGGCGGGACCCGCGCCCAGTCCGCTCAGGTTAAGGTTGCCGCTGAGCCGCAGGCCATCCTCGCCGGTCAGCTCCAGCTCTCGCAGTTGGGCGGCCTGCTCGCTCAGATCGGCGTCCAGCTTGAAGGCCAGCGACAGCGGCAAGGTCTTCTCGCCCAGGCTCGGGTGCAGCAGACTGGCATCGAGGTTGCCCTCATCCAGACGCAGGCGCTGCGTCTCGACGTCGACCACCAGCTCGCGACTCTGCAGGTTGACCTTCTGTTCTCCTTCGATGCCGGCCAGGCGACTGGTGGTATTCAGCGCTACTCCCTCCAGCACATAGCGACCGTCGGCCAGGCCCAGGCTGACCCGGCTCTCGAGGGAGACATCGCTGGCCAGCCGGGCCGGCAGCTCCCGCTCGTGCCAGTCCAGCTCATCATGCGTGGCGAGTCGGAAGGTCGCCCTGAGCGAGAAGGGGCGGTTGGGGTTGACGTTACTGCCGGTGATGCCGACCCCCTCGAGCAGTACCTCCTGGCCTGTCGAGAGATCGCGGAAGCGGATCTCGCCGTCACGTAGCTGCACGCTGGCGATGTTCAGCGCCACGCTCAAACCGACGCCATCGGCACCGTCGGGGCTGAGGCCGGCACTGGCCGGGGCCAGCGCCCCCTCGGCGGCTTCGCGGCGTTCGGCAAGGCGCTCGAGCAGCACCTCCCAGTTGCCACGCCCCGCCTCGTCGCGCTCCAGGTTGAGTCGCATCCCGTCGAGGGTCAGGCCATCGATGGCGATCTCGCCACGCAGCAGGGGGGCGAAGGAGAGGCTCACCTCAGCACGGCTGAAAGCAGCGAAGGAGGCCTCCTCCTCGATATCCTGCTCGGGCAGCCAGGCCTCGGCCTTCTCGACGCTCACCCCCAGCCGCGGGTAGAACGACCAGGTCAGTGGCCCCTCCAGCGACAGCTCGAGGCCACTCTGCTCGCGCACCACCTCGATCAGCCGCGGCTTGAGGTCATCGGGGTCGAAGAAGGTAGTGACGTAGACCACTGCCCCCACCACCACCAGCGCGAGGATGCCGATGGCCGCCAGCAGGGTCCGCAACAGCCGCTTCATTGCTCGTCTCCCCGTCCGAGAAGGTTGAGTTCGAAATAGTCGCCGGCCGGGGTCAGCCGGTAGCCGAGTCGGGCGAGCAGCATCTGGTCGGCTACCGGCAGCTGTGACGAGGGGGCACGCAGCTTGCGCCCCTCGACCAGGGCCGACTCACCGACCAGCGCCAGCAGCCGCGATCCCACTCCACGCCGACGGGTAGTCTTGCGCACGCAGCAGTGCGACAGCCACCAGGCCTCGCCGTCGTCCTCCACCGCCACGGCACCGAGCAGGCGGTCATTGAAGCGGGCGCAGAAGAAGAAGTGGTCGGCCGCCAGGTGCTCGCGAATGAAATCGTCCACGGGAAGCGGCAGGCGCTCGGCGGGGGCATCGGCATAGATACGGGCGAGATCGGACCGCGCCTGGGCATCCGCTTCCCAGGCGGCCCGGTCGACGGGATGGAGTGTCACCGGCATGCTTGGATCTCCCTGAGCCGGGGTGGCGAGGCTCGCCACCGCTGAATTGGGCGCATTGTAGCGGATGGGGGGGGCGATTCTCTATAATGGCAGGCTCGCGGCGACAGTCACAGCAGTGCATTCGCCAGTCGCTTCACGGCCCGGTGGCGACACCGGCCACTATCGATATGCGCCCAGGCGCTGGAGACCCTACATGTCCGAGCGTATCGCCACGGTCACCCGCGACACCCGGGAGACCCAGATCACCGTCACCGTCAATCTCGACGGCGAGGGTCGCCTGACCTGCGAGACCGGCGTGCCCTTCCTCGACCACATGCTCGACCAGGTGGCGCGCCACGGCTTGATCGATCTGGACATCGAGGCGACCGGCGACCTGCACATCGACGACCACCATACCGTCGAGGATCTCGGCATCACCCTGGGCCAGGCCTTCGATCAGGCGATCGGCGACAAGCGCGGCATCCACCGCTATGGCCATGCCTATGTGCCGCTGGACGAGGCCCTGTCGCGGGTCGTGATAGACTTCTCCGGCCGCCCGGGGCTATTCATGGATGTCGAGTTCACCCGCGCCGCCATCGGCCGCCTCGATACCCAACTGTTCTGGGAGTTCTTCCAGGGGTTCGTCAACCATGCCCGGGTCACCCTGCACATCGACAACCTCAAGGGCTTCAACGCCCACCACCAGGCGGAAACCATCTTCAAGGCCTTCGGTCGCGCACTGCGCATGGCCGTCGAGCCGGACCCACGCATGGCCGGCCAGATGCCCTCCACCAAGGGCTGCCTCTGAACCCTTCCGCGATCACACGAGGAGCGCGCCATGACCATTGCCGTCATCGACTACGGAATGGGCAACCTGCATTCCGTCGCCAAGGCACTCGAGCACGTCACCCATGAGCACGTGATCGTGACCCGTGACGCCCGCTGCATCCGCGGTGCCACCCGTCTGGTGCTGCCGGGCCAGGGGGCCATTCGCGACTGCATGGGCGAGCTCGAGCGCACCGAACTGCGCGGTCTGGTGGAAGAGCTGCTCGCCCAGCAGGCCAAGCCACTGCTGGGCATCTGTGTCGGCCAGCAGATGCTGCTCGATCACAGCGAAGAGAACAACGGCGTCGACTGCCTGGGGTTCCTGCCCGGTGAGGTAAGGCGCTTCCCCACCGACATGCGTGACGACCTCGGGCAGCGCCTCAAGGTCCCCCACATGGGCTGGAACCTGGTGCACCAGCACCACGATCACTCCCTGTGGGCCGGCATCGACCAGGACGAGCACTTCTATTTCGTGCACAGCTACTACGTCGAGGCAACAGATGACGCCACGGTGTTCGGCACCACCGACTATGGTCGGGTCAGCGCTCATGTGGCCATCGGTCGCGACGCCACCTTCGCCGTGCAGTTCCACCCCGAGAAGAGTTCGCGGGCCGGGCTCAGGCTGCTCGAGAACTTCGTCCAGTGGGAGCCCTGAGCGTCACAGAACAGCGCCGGACCACCGACGACTGGGCGCCCGACCCACGCCGCTTTTTACAAGGTGCCCGATACCGCGCCACTCTGTTACAGGCGCCCGATACCGCGCCAACCGAGGACACTGACATGCTGGTAATTCCCGCCATCGATCTCAAGGATGGCAAGTGCGTCCGCCTCAAGCAGGGCCGGATGGATGACGCCACCACCTACGGCGACGACCCCGTGGCCATGGCCGCCCGCTGGGTCGAGGCCGGCGCACGCCGCCTCCACCTGGTCGACCTCAACGGCGCCTTCGAGGGCGCACCGGTCAATGGTGAGGCGGTCACCGCCATCGCACGCGCCTGGCCGGAGCTGCCGATCCAGATCGGCGGCGGGATCCGCAGCGCCCAGACCATCGAGCACTATCTGACCGCCGGGGTGTCCTATGTGATCATCGGCACCAAGGCGGTGAAGGAGCCCGACTTCGTCGGCGAGATGTGCCGCGCCTTCCCCGGCCACGTGATCGTCGGCCTCGACGCCCGTGACGGCTATGTGGCCACCGACGGCTGGGCCGAGGTCTCCTCGGCGAAGGCCACCGACCTGGCCAAGCGCTTCGCCGACGATGGCGTCTCCAGCATCGTCTACACCGACATCGCCCGCGACGGCATGATGTCCGGCGTCAACGTCGAGGCCACCGCCCAGCTCGCCCGCGAGGGCGGCCTGCCGGTGATCGCCTCGGGGGGCGTGACCGATCTCGACGACCTGCGCGCGCTGGTTGCCGCCGGCGAGCCCGGCATTCTCGGCGCCATCACCGGCCGTGCCATCTACGAGGGCTCGCTGGACGTGGCCGAGGGCCAGCGACTGTGCGACGAACTCACTGCAGGGCTCAAGCGAGCCGGGAGCTGAATCATGGGACTGGCCAAACGCATCATTCCCTGCCTCGATGTGGACGCCGGCCGCGTGGTCAAGGGCGTCAACTTCATCGGCATCCGTGACGCCGGCGATCCGGTGGAGATCGCCCAGCGCTACAACCAGCAGGGCGCCGACGAGATCACCTTCCTCGACATCACGGCGAGCCACGAGGACCGTGACACCACGGTGGAGATGGTCGGGCACATCGCCGGCGAGGTCTTCATCCCGCTGACCGTGGGCGGCGGCATTCGCACCTGCGACGACATCCGCACCATGCTCAATGCGGGAGCGGACAAGGTATCGATCAATACCGCCGCGGTGAACAACCCCGACTTCGTGCGCGAGGCCGCCGAGCGCTTCGGCAGCCAGTGCATCGTGGTGGCCATCGACGCGAAGCGGGTCTCCGGGGAGGGCGAGCCACTGCGCTGGGAGATCTTCACCCACGGCGGGCGACGCCCCACCGGACTCGATGCCGTGGCGTGGGCCAGGAAGATGGTCGACTACGGCGCCGGGGAGCTGCTGCTCACCAGCATGGACCGTGACGGCACCAAGGCCGGCTTCGATCTGGGCGTGACCCGCGCCATCGCTGACGCGGTAACCGTGCCGGTGATCGCGTCAGGGGGCGTCGGCAACCTCGACCACCTGGTCGAGGGCGTGCTCGAGGGTGGCGCCGACGCGGTGCTCGCCGCCAGCATCTTCCACTTCGGCGAATACACCATCCCCGAGGCCAAACGTTACATGGCCGAACGCGGTATCGAGATGCGCCTCTGACAGGCATCCGGGAGAACTGGACACGATGCAATCACCATGGAAGGCGATGGCGGGCGCCGTCACGGGCCTGGCCATGCTCCTGCTGCTGGCAGTCACGGGCCAGGCCGCTGCCGAGGAAGCGCCGATCTGGCCACCGGCCCTGGAGCTCGATCACGTACTGGTGCAGAGCAGTCTCTACACACGCCACCACAGCCCCGATCCGGAGCATACCAATCAGCAGGACCTGGTCAGCCTCGAGCTGCACAATCCACAGCGCTGGCTGGCCGGTACCGCCTGGTTCAAGAACTCCTTCGACCAGCCCTCCTGGTACTGGTACGTGGGTCGCGAGTTTCCCTTCTGGCAGCCCAGCAATAACCTGACCTTCCGTGCCAAGCTCACCGGCGGGCTGCTCCGCGGCTACAAGGGGGAGTATCGCGACAAGATTCCCTTCAACCGTTACGGGATCGCCCCGGCGGCACTGCCCAGCGTCGGCATGCAGTGGGGGCGCGTCGAGTCGGACCTGATCCTGTTCGGCACGGCTGGCTTGATGGTGACCGCCGGCGTGCGCTTCTAGGAGTCTTCGCTAATCCAGCGACAGGCCCAGATTACTGACCCCGTCGTTGCGCCCCAGGCGGCGCAGCGCCTTGAGCGCCTCGCGGTCGAGCCGACCCTCGACCGCCTCCAGCACCGCGTCCTGGAAGTCGTTCTCGTCGGCCATCAGCGGATGCTCGCGTACCAGCTCGGCCAGCCGCCCGGCATCCTCCTCACCCTCGGTGAGCTCGATATAGGCGCGCACGCCCCCCTTCGAGGCCCGGCTGACTTCGAGCACCGCCTCGGGGGCCTCGCCACGCAGGGTGTCGAGCAACGCCGAGAGCGCCACCACCGCCTCCAGTGCCCGGCGGGCCCCGAAACTGTCATCGTCGGCCGGTGGCTCCAGCTCGGCCAGCTTCTCGGCCTGGCGCTCGAAGTCGATGCGTGCCTCCTTCACCGTGAGCTGCTCCCACACCAGGTCGAGGACCGCCCTCAGGCTCGCGGGGTTGCCACGCTCCGCGGTTGCCGTATCGAGCCCCTGATAGTAGAAGAAGTAGTTGGGCAGCAGCCGTTCACACAGCGCGGCCATGAAGGCCTGCTGGCGACGCGGTTCGAGCCGCTGCAGTCGCAGGTGGAAGCTGCCCGACGCCTGGCGCATGGAGTCTCCTCGCTGATGGGTTGTCTCATGTTCGAATCGGGGCGGTGGGCTCAGGGCCAGAGGCGCTCGGCGGCGACCCGCCCCCCCACGTCGAAGGCCACGCCCTCCGCAACCAGCAACTCACGCTGCGTGCTCGCCCCGGCGTGATCGGCGAGCCGACGGGAGGCGCTGAGCACACGATGCCAGGGCAGCCCGTGCCCGTCCGGTAAACGCCGCAGTGCGGCCCCCACCATGCGCGGCGTGGCCCCGTCGGTCATCGCGGCGATGCTGCCGTAGGTGGTCACCCGGCCCGGCGGGATTGCCGCCACGATGGTGTAGATCTGTTCCTCCAGCTCCCGCTTCATGTACCCTTGCGCTCCACTCTTTCTCTCCACTATGTCCACCCACCGATGGCGAGGCCTCCATGCACCTTCACCTGCTTCAGCACAGCCCCTACCAAGGTCCGGCCCGGCTGGCCGACTGGCTGACCAGCATGGGCCACAGCTTTACGATCTTCCACCTCGATGCGGGCGAGCTCCCGCCACGGCTGGCCGACTGCGATGCCCTGGTCGTGCTTGACGGCCCCTTGGGCAGCACCGCCGATGACGAGCCGTCCTGGCGGCGTCGCGAGCGCAAGCTGATCGAGCAGGCCCTCGATGGCAACAAGCCACTATTGGGCATCGGCCTGGGCGCGAAGCTGATCGCCTCGGCGCTGGGCGCCGTGGTCTCGGTGGGCACCTGCGCCGAGACCGGCTGGCACCGGGTCGAGCTCGCGCCCGACAGTCCCTTCGACCTGCCGGAGCAGTTCGACGCCTTCATGTGGCATCGTGAGATCTTCGGGCTGCCCGGCGACAGCCAGCCCCTGGGCGGAAGCGCGGCGAGCCCGGTCCAGGGGTTCGCCTGGGACGCCGGCCGGGTGGTGGGCTTGCTCTGCCACCTGGAGGTGACCCCGGAAAGCGTGACCGAGCTGCTCGACCACCAGGCCCCTCCCAGCGGGTCCGAGACCAGCCCCCACACCCAGCCACGCGACACCATGCTCGACGAACCGAAGCGCTTCGACCAGCTCGCCCCGCTGCTCGACCGGGTGCTCAGCCAGTGGCTGCGCAGCGTCCCGACCTGAGACGTGCCGGTGTCAGGCCGGCTGGCCGGGCGCCGGATGCACGGCCTCGGCCGACCATGCCCTGGCCGCCTCGAGGCAGCTCTCCCAGTCCCCCACATGGAGGAAGCGCTGCTCCGAGTGCTTCTCGAGCTGGTAGCGGTACATGGGATCGTAGTATTCGGTCAGCAGCGGAGCCAGCCAAGCCTCGTGGGCCTGGCGGTTGCCGCGCTCGTGCTCGCGGAAGGCCAGCGCCTGCAGCCGTTGCAGGCGTGCCAGCCGGGCACTTCCCAGGCGCTTCCTGAGCCGGGCCAGGGAGCCGGCGAGCTGCTTGCGCATCAGCGCCCATCCCAGCCAGTCGCCGAACTGCCGGCGATGGACCTCCCATAGATCGTCGATGTAGTCCTTGCGGATCTGCGCGAGGCGCCAGTCCAGAGGCATCTCCACCCGCAGCCGCGGGGCAACCTCCATGGCCCGCCAGAAGCCGAGGGGAATGTTCGCGGCACCGATGTGGCGGGACTCGTCCTCGACGACCAGCGGGCCCGGTAGCTCCAGCAGACGCAGCCCCATGGCGTGTTCGAAGTCGATCTGCGAGGGGGCCGGCAACGGGTGCCGACCGAAGGCGGACCCCTTGTGACGGGCGCAGCCCTCCAGGTCGAGCCCGTTGGCAAGCGCCTGGATCAGCGCCGTCTTGGCGCAGCCGGTCAGCCCGCCCACCACCAGCAGCGGTTGGTCGGCGGCGGCGTCGATGCGCGCGCAGAGCGCCTGGCGCATCGCCTTCCAGCCACCACGGATACGCGGGCGCTCGATGCCGGCGTCGCTCAGCCACCGCTGAGCGACCTGCGAGCGCAATCCACCGCGGAAGCAGTAGATGACGGCCTCGGGATGGGCCTCGAGCAGCCGGCACCAGGCGGCGACCCTGGCCGCCTTGATCCCGTCGCGCACCAGCCGCTCGCCGAGCACGATGGCGGCCTGCTGACCGTGCCGCTTGTATTCGATGCCGACCAGGCGGCGCTCCTCGTCGTCCATCAGCGGCAGATTGACCGCACCGGGCAGCGCCCCCTGGGCGAACTCGACCGGGGCGCGCACGTCGATCAGCACACGCCCCTCCCGCAGCAGCTCGAGGTCCGGATCGACCAGCGGCAGACTCATCCACGCACCTCGATCAACGCCTCGCTCTCGGCGGCAATGATCTCGCCGAACGGCACGAGCTCGATACCGTGGGCGCGGCCGATACGCTCGACGTCATCCTCCCAGGAGGGGTGCACCGAGAGCAGCAAGCCGCCCGAGGTCTGGGGGTCGCAGAGCCACTGCCAGTGCGCCTCGTCCATCGCCGGCAGCGAAGCGCCCAGCGCCTCGCGATTGCGCCTGGTACCACCCGGCACTGCCCCCTGGCGGCGATAGGCCTCGGCCGCGGCCAGCCGCGGCAGGCGGCGGAAATCGATCCTCGCGGCCACGCCGCTGGCCGCGCACACTTCGCCCAGATGGCCCGCCAGGCCGAAGCCAGTGACGTCGGTCATGGCATTCACCCCCTTGACCGTCGCCAGTTCCATGCCGATGGCGTTGGACGCAAGCATGGTCTCTCGCGCCAGCCCCTGGTGGCCGGCCTCGAGCAGCCCCTGCTTCTCGGCGGTGGTCAGCATCCCCACGCCCAGCGGCTTGGTCAGGAACAGCAGGTCGCCGACCTGCGCCCCCTTGTTGAGCTTGAGGTGGGCGAGGTCCACCAGGCCATTGACCGCCAGCCCGAAGATCGGCTCCGGAGCGTCGATGGAGTGTCCACCGGCCAGCGCCAGTCCCAGCTCACGGCATACCGCCTGGGCACCGGCCACCACGTCCCCAGCGACCTCCGGCCCGAGCTTGTCCAGCGGCCAGCCGAGGATACCGAGTGCCAACACCGGCTTGCCGCCCATGGCATAGACGTCGCTGATGGCATTGGTGGCGGCGATGCGTCCGAAGTCGAAGGGGTCATCGACGATGGGCATGAAGAAGTCGGTGGTGGCGATCAGGCCGCGCCCGTCACCCAGGTCGTAGACGGCGGCATCCTCCCGCCCCTGGTTGCCGACGATCAATCGCGAATGACTGGCGCCCGGCCCGGCCTTGGCCAGGATGCCGTCGAGTACGTCGGGGGCGATCTTGCAGCCACAGCCAGCCCCGTGGCTGTACTGAGTCAGGCGGATGGCGCTCATCTCGTTCTCCTCGGCAATCGTTACCGGCATTCTACAACATGAGGGCGCTCTCTTCGGGGCGCATCTCACAGCACTTCCAGGGCCTCGGCCAGCTTGTCCACCGCCACCACCTCCATGCCCTCGGGTGCACGCCTGGGCGCATTGGCGCGGGGCACGATGGCCCGGGTAAAGCCGTGCTTGGCGGCCTCGACGATGCGCTCCTGCCCACTGGGCACCGGGCGGATCTCGCCGGAGAGCCCCACTTCGCCGAACACCACCAGCTCACGGGCGAGGGGGCGATTCTGCAGACTGGAGACCACCGCCAGCAGCACGGCGAGGTCGGCGCTGGTCTCCAGCACCTTGACCCCGCCCACCACGTTGAGGAAGACGTCCTGGTCGCCGGTGAACAGACCTCCGTGGCGATGCAGCACCGCCAGCAGCATGGCCAGACGGTTCTGGTCGAGGCCCACGGCGACCCGCCGTGGATTGCCGAGCGCCGAGTCGTCGAGCAGTGCCTGCACCTCGACGAGGATCGGCCGGGTCCCCTCCCAGACCACCATCACCAGGCTGCCGGATGCCTGCTCCTCCCCCCGCGACAGGAAGATGGCGCTGGGGTTCTTCACCTCCTTGAGGCCATGCTCGAGCATGGCGAAGACGCCCAGCTCGTTGACGGCACCGAAGCGGTTCTTCTGACCGCGCAGGGTACGGAAACGGGAATCGGCGCCGCCTTCGAGCAGCAGCGAGGCATCGATCATGTGCTCGAGCACCTTGGGACCGGCCAGGGTGCCGTCCTTGGTCACGTGGCCCACCAGCAGCAGCACGGTGTTCGACTGCTTGGCGAAGCGCGTCAGGGCCGCGGCGGATTCGCGCACCTGGGCAACGCCCCCCGGGGCAGAGCCGATGTCCTCCAGGTGCATGGTCTGGATGGAGTCGATCACGAGTACCTGCGGACGCTCGCGCTCGGCGACGGCGAGAATCGTCTCGACACTGGTCTCGGCCAGCATCTTGAGCCCTCGGGCAGGCAACTGCAGGCGGTGGGCACGCATCGCCACCTGGGAAAGCGACTCCTCACCGGTGACGTAGAGCACGCTGCGTCCCTGGGCCAGCTTGCAGGCGGTCTGCAGCAGCAGGGTCGACTTGCCGGCCCCAGGGTTTCCCCCCAGCAACACCGCCGATCCCGGCACCAGGCCGCCGCCCAGCACCCGATCGAACTCCTCGAAGGTCGAGGAGAACCGCGGCACTTCGGCGAGGTCGACGTGGGCCAGATCGACCACTTCCCGCGACAGGCCTCCGGCATAACCGGTACGCCCGACCCCCGTCGCCGCACCGGGCCGTGCCGGCGACAGGTGCACTTCGCTCAGGGTGTTCCACTCCTGACAGCTGCCGCACTGCCCCTGCCACTTGCGATACTCGGCACCGCACTCGGTGCAGACGAAGGCGCTTTTCGCTTTGGCCATGCGGTGCTCTCTATTGGCGTGTGACGTCCAGTCTAACGCGGGAGGGCGGCCCGCAGGCCGCCCTCCCGAGTCGCTGGTCAGGCAATCACAGGCGCTGCAGCTGCAGCATCTCGTTGTTCTGGAAACGACGGCGCTGGGGGTCGATCAGCTCCAGGGTCTGGTCGTCGACGCGCAGAAAATAGTAGATCTGGCCCTCCCCATCCGGCGTGAGCTCGTAGACGGTGGCATCCGGGTCCGCGGCAGTGCCGCCGAGCACTTCCCAATTGCCGGCGTAGTTCTCGTCCGGTGGGTTCTGCGGATGCTCCCGGTAGGTGGCCTGGAGCGAGAAGGTACGCTCTTCCGGTGCCGACTGTTCGTCGCCGCTCAACCGCACGTCGAGGTCGATCCCTTCACAGTTGCGGCACGGCAGGGTGCCCTGGTAGACCACCTCGGTGTCGTCCATCTCGGGGGCCACGGCGCGATCGTCTGCCGGGCCCGCGGCACAACCAGCCAGCAGGGCGAGCAAGGCCGAGCCGGCCAGCAAGGTCCTGATTTGCATTTTAGTCCTCC
Organism: Halomonas sp. LMYGS-3; assembly: GCF_059509875.1. Taxonomy (NCBI): domain Bacteria; kingdom Pseudomonadati; phylum Pseudomonadota; class Gammaproteobacteria; order Oceanospirillales; family Halomonadaceae; genus Halomonas; species Halomonas sp. LMYGS-3. The sequence goes on from NZ_JCAKFQ010000006.1 coordinate 246,618, forward strand.
TAACAAGGGCATGACGCCGTGAGCCACGGCAGCCAGGGTGACAGCATAACCTCTCATGTCATCAGCGGACAGCCTCCGGCGCCGCTGGTTCCCGCTCAGGATACTCCCGGGTGCACATGGGCGAAGATCACGGCAAGCACCACCGGCATCACCACCAGGCTACCCAGGTTGCCGATCAGCACGAGCGAGGCCACCTTGTGCGGTTCCTGTCGATACTGCTCGGCGACCAGGTAGTTGAGGACCGCCGGCGGCAGCGCGGCGAAGACCCACAGCGCCGCGGCCTGCAATCCACCGAGGCCGAGCAACCACACCAGTGGCACGGCCAGCACGAGGCCGGAGAGCGGACAAAGCAGCGCGCCGAGCAGTCCGGTCTTCCAGTCACCGAAGTCGATGTCCAGCATCCTCACCCCCAGGGCGAAGAGCAGCAGCGGAATGCAGACCCCGCCCAGCATGTGCAGCGCTTCGAGCAGCCAGGTCGGCAGCGGCACTCCCCCCAGGTTGACGCCCAAGCCAGCGATGCTGGCCAGCACGATGGGCATGCGCAGCAGGCGCCACAGCGGTGTCCGCGGGCTGAGCATGTAGAGTCCCACCGAGAAGTGCAGCAGCATCTCGACGACGAACAGCACCACCGCCGCCGGTAGCGCCGCCTCGCCGAAGGCCAGCAGCAGCAGCGGGATCCCCATGTTGCCCGAGTTGTTGAACATCATCGGCGGCAGGAAAGTCTTCGGCTCCAGCTTCAGCCACTTCACCAGCGGCCAGAGCAACAGCCCCGACCCCAGCACCACCACACCCCCTGCCAGCGCCAGTGCGGCGTACTCCTCCAGTGGCGCCTGGCCGTCGGCGAGCACGGCAAACACCAGCATGGGCACGAACAGCTCCATGTTGAGGGTGTTCATGCCGCGAATGTCAGGGGCTCGGTAGCGGCCATAGAGGGTTCCGCAACCGGCGATCAGGAACACCGGCAGCAGGGTGGCGAGGATCTGGGCGGTCATGGTGGAGTCCGGTAGTTCAGGAGGCACAAAACGGGCACCAGCCTAGCATGCCGGTGGCTTGCGTGGTCACGCCGCGCGCGTCACCATGACCAGGACCCACCCACCCCGAGCCACCCGAGCGAGTGACCATGAGCAAGTTCTGGAGCCCCGTGGTTCGCGAACTGACGCCCTATGTACCCGGCGAGCAGCCCCGTGAACGCCTGATCAAGCTGAATACCAACGAGAATCCCTACCCACCGGCGCCTGGCGTCGAGTCGGTACTGCGCGACTTCCCCGCGGACCACCTGCGACTCTATCCCGACCCCGAGTCCCATGCCCTGCGCCAGGCTCTCGCCCACGAGTTCGGGGTCGAGGAGGAGGAGGTGTTTGTCGGCAATGGCTCCGACGAGGTGCTGGCACTGGCCTTCCAGGCCTTCTTCTGCCAGGAGAGGCCGCTGGCGATGCCCGACATCACCTACAGTTTCTATCCCGTCTACTGCAAGCTGTACGGCGTCGAGCGCCGCCCCCACGCCCTCAACGACCGGTGGCAGGTGGATCTGGATGCCTTCGGACCCGATTGCGGCGGCGTGATCTTCGCCAATCCCAATGCCCCCACCGGCCATGGCCATGGTCGCGACGCCATTGCCGGCCTGCTCGAGCGCGTCACCGAGTCGGTGGTGCTGGTGGACGAGGCCTATGTCGATTTCGGCGGCGAGAGCGCTATCCCCCTGATTGCGCACTTTCCCAACCTGCTGGTCACCGGCACCTTCTCCAAGTCGCGCAGCCTGGCCGGCCTGCGCCTGGGCTATGCCGTGGGGCCACGAGAGCTGATCGAAGGGCTGGAGCGAGTCAAGAACTCCTTCAACTCCTATCCCATCGACAGCCTGGCCAGCGCTATCGGCATCGCGGCACTGGAAGACACGGAGCACTTCGAGGCCTGCCGCGAGAGGGTGATCACCACCCGGGAGCGGACGCGACGCCGCCTGGAAGCCCTCGGCTTCGAGGTGCTACCGTCGCAGACCAACTTCATGTTGACGCGCCACCTCGAGTTCGACGCCGCCCAGCTGTTTGTCGGGCTGCGCGAGCGCGGCATCCTGGTGCGCCACTTCAATGTCGAGGCACTGCGCGATTTCCTGCGCATCTCCATCGGCACCGAGGACGAGATGGACAGCCTGATCGAGACACTGGAGACCCTCTGCCGCTGACCCCCTGTAATCTTGTAATGCGGCCCGGTCAACATCCATGGGTGCTGACCGGACCGTCACCCTCGATCAGAGGGGAAACGAAAAAACCCCGAACACTGAATGCCCGGGGTTTTCTCTGAAGAGGTGCCTGACGATGACTCGGGCGGCGCTCCGCTACTCTCCGTGGGAGCCCCCTGAACGACGAAACCCCGACCAATGGCCGGGGTTTCTGAAGAGGTGCCTGACGATGATCCGGGCGGCGCTCCGCTACTCTCCGTGGGAGACCCCTGAACGACGAAACCCCGACCAATGGCCGGGGTTTCTGAAAAGGTGCCTGACGATGACCTACTCTCGCATGGGGAGACCCCACACTACCATCGGCGCTGAGCGGTTTCACT